>JAUIHJ010000165.1 GCA_030432015.1 bacterium | reverse complement strand
TCGGCAGGCTGGAACATCTCGATTTGCTGTATTCAGAAGGTTTTGCCGGCCCGAAAATAACCGACGTCGGCATCCAGCGGTTGAGCCAACTGGCAAATCTGAGATCGCTGAACGTCGTCGGCGCAAAGATTTCAGACACCGGGTTACAGCAGTTGGGCCTGCTGGCACAACTGCGCGCGGTGCACATCGCCAACACCCGGGTTTCCGACGCCGCGGTTGCACAGCTTCAGGTGCGTTTACCACGGTGCCGGATCATTCGTTAGTGTTTTCCTTGCTGGCCGCTTCTTGGCTGGCCGTGATCACAAACTCCAGCGCCCGCTTGGTGTCGTCGTACGTTGTTTGATGCCCGCCTGCGGGCCGGTGGATGATGAGCGTGTGCGGATTGTGTTGGCGAATCCCGTCCATCAGACGCAGTACACTCGTTGCGGGAACGGTCGTGTCCTGGCCGCCGGTTGTCGTGGCCACGGGCATCGTGAACCGCTGCGGAAAGAACTCGGCACTTCGCTGACGATATTCGTCGGGAACCTGTTGTTTCGAACCGCCAAAGGACTTCGCGATCGCATCCTGAAAGCGGTCGTATTCGACAAGATTCGCCGTACCGTTCAAAGCGACAACGGCGTCGACCAACTTGGGATGTCGCGCGGTGAACGTCAAAGCGGCGGTTCCTCCCATGGAACCGCCACAGAGGATGACACGGCGAATCTTCCAGCGAGTCTTCAACGTGCGAATCAACTGTACGACATCGGACTCCGCCGCGGGCCCCATCCAAGACGTTGTCGCCCGGTAGTCCGGCGACACCATGATCATCCGATGTGACCCGGCGACATCGCGTGTCGCGCGGCATTCACCGCGTGTCTGTCGCACGAATTGCCACCGGTCCGCGCCATGTCCGTGCAGGGCAACCAGCAGCGAGACGGGCTGGTCCGGACTCGTCTCGGGCGGTAACAGGACAACGTACTTCTGGTCAGAGCCATCGAAGTCGGATCGAAAAGAACGGTCCTCGATGGTGGCGCTCGCGACGTCGTCCTCGTCCGGGGCGTGTGGCGCCGCCGACGCGGTGCTGCCAGCCATGAGCCCAATTAGAATCGTGGTGGTGATCACGCGCATGAATCATTGTCCGGTCGGTGGTTGTGAGGGTAACGACGACGCCGTCCGCTACGATCGCTGGACCGCCCTGATAGTTTGACGAAGAAGTGAGACGATGCAAATGGCCGCGACGTACGGCGGGCCCGACGTCCCGGTGTTGCGGCCTGCCAGACACGATCGCAAACTTGGCAGCGCGGCCGGGGCTACGGCTCCGCACTGGACGATGGCCGGGGCCTGGATGTTTTCCAAACGGAATGGTTCGTAACCCGCCGCGTCGGTCTTGAAACTGCGACGTTGTTCATGCCGCAGGCATGTCAGTTTGTGGCCTGGAGTGCAACGCCCAGGGACGTGGTGCCCGGTCGCTCAAGAGCCACGCAGCAGCGGCAGGAATCTTTGCGTCGAAAAACTCCTGCCGCCGCTCCGCGGCTCATTGTTACGCGACGCCGGTACGCAGCGATTTGGCGCAAACCCCCAAGCTCACGCTCTGAGTTTTAGTTTGCCCTGAATCCCCAAATTGAAAAAGCCGAAAGGCCCTGGGACGGTGGCAATTCCCGCTTGACGCAACCAGTTCACGCTGCCACGCTGACCAATGATTGCGGAGCAGGAACAGAACGAGACAATCTGGACACGATATCATGGTGTTTGACAACCGTCGCCGCGCGCGGTCACACATCCGAGACCGGCGGCGCACCGGTCGGCCGGTGTTGTTTGAGTCACTGGAGACGCGTCGCGTGCTGGCGATCGACACGCCGCTGCCCGATGTGGATCGCGTCGCGGCAATCGACCAACTCGCGACGGCTGCTGTCCCCGCTGACGTCGCCGTACCGGCTATCGACATTTCTCCGGCCAACCCGCCGCGCCCGATCGCGTTCGATCCGGCAGCCTACCTGCCGATGCCGCTGCCCGATCCTGCCACGGGTGCGGATACGAACGCGGATCCAACGGACGCGGGACGACCGATTTCGTTCGACAGCGTGACGAGGCGTGAGTCGCTGGCCGACCGCCCCCTCGGTCCGTTTCCAATCCAGGGTGAAGCCTCGGGAGGTTCCGCGCGGGGTGGCGGCCTGTTATCCGGAGCCGGACGTGGCTATTCCGAAGACTTTAGCGGTCTGTCGCTTGTTGCGGATCCCGAGTTGGACCCGTGGCGTGCCAACGTCAAATTATTTCTGACCTTCCCCAGCAACAATTTGTTCGTTTGTTCCGGGACACTGATCGACCCGTTGCACGTCCTGACGGCCGGTCATTGTGTGCATTCCGTCAGCGAAGGCGGATGGGCCGACTCCGTGACGGCAATTCCCGCCTACGACCATGGCGACCAGCCGTTTGGCAGCGCCACCTCGCTCAACCTGCACTCGTACCTCGGTTGGACAGAGAACCAAGACTTCGACCACGACATTGGCATCATCGACCTGGATCGTCCCATCGGCGCGCTAACCAATTGGCACGGCTACGGCTACAACGACAACCCGGCGTTTTTCACCAGCAATACCTTTCATAACCCGGGGTACCCCGCCGCCGGCCCTTACGACGGCCAGAGCATGTATGACTGGTACGGCGACTTTGACTACACCGAATATCTTTTTGGCTGGTTCGGCAACGAAGTCGGCATCAACAGCGAGTCGTTCGGCGGACAAAGTGGAAGCGGCGCGTACTATACAAACTCCAACGACGATCACATCGTCCACGCGGTCCTCTCCAACGGCACGAGCACGTTCACCAACTTTCCACGTTTGACGGCCGAGAAGTTTACCGACATCCAATCCACCGTGATCGCGGACGACACACCGACAACCTTTGATCTGATTCCGCTTCATGTGCAGGCGTCGCCGACGGCCAGCCCCGGTGGGCAACTTTCGAGCTTGTCATACGTGGTCCACAATTATTCCTCCGCCAGTTTCTCCGGAACGGTCAACGTCGACGTCTACGTGTCCACCAATGACAACATCTCCACCTTCGACACGTTATTGCAGTCGCGCAGTTTCACGCAGACGATCAACGCCAAGTCGACGATTTTCGTCACCGCCACGGCCGACCTTCCGATCATTCCCGAGGATCTCGCAACAGGCGACTATTGGATCGGTATCATTCTGGATATCGACGACGCCAGCGACACCAACAATGACTCCGATGGCCAGGATGCTTCTCCGATTACTGTCGATGTCGCATCGCTCGCTGATCTCGAACCATATCGGCCGACCGGATGGGATGACATGCTGGTGATCTCAACCGAGACCGGCACAAACGTCACCGCAACAACCATCTATGACGACCAACACATCTACGTTGACTACTCCGTCGTAAATTCGGGAAATGCCGCCGCTGGACCGTTTCGCTATGGTCTGTACCTGGACGGAGTGCGCAGGAAGTTCGTCGACAAGACTTCTCTAGGAATTGATACGTCGAGCCGCGTGCTGGATTCGATGTTCAGCCCGCTCGCCGCAGGAACGCACACCTTCGAAGTCCGCGCGGATTACAACGATGACGTCGCCGAATCGGACGAAAACAACAACCGTTATTCGCGGAGCTTCGTTGTCATGCCGCGCGCGGCGACCGGCGACCTGCGCGGCACCAAGTGGTCTGATCTCGACGCCAACGCCGTTCGAGACGCAGGCGAACCCGGTCTCCCCGGCTGGACAATTTACCTCGACCAAAACGAAAACGGCCAGCTCGATAACGGTGAAGTCTCCACCATCACCAACGCCAACGGCGACTATGCGTTTCTCAACTTGGCCCCCGGGTCGTACACCGTGGCCGAGGTTCAGCAGGCTGGCTGGGTGCAGACCTTTCCCATGGCAGGGGCATCGGATGGCGAGGCGAGGCCGAGCAACCATGCCGGGCACGACATTCATGCCGGGCACGACATTGACACCGGTCCAACAGACCACCTCGGCCAGGACGGTCCTGCCCTTTTGCCCTGGTCACCCGCCTTGCCTCCGACACCATCGTCTGCCCGGCCCGCCGAATTCGCCAACGCCTTCAATCCCCTGATCGACGATAGCCCCATTTTTCCTCTGGGGTGGCTGGGTGGTTTCGCAACGTACGTTGCGGATACGCCCAAATCACATTCAAGCGACCCACTGACCATCATTCTCGACTTCAATGATCCGGGCCAAGCCAACACCACCGACGGTCTGGGCAATGTCGTTAGCGACTTTGACGTAACCGCTTTTGGGTTTTCCGGCAGCGATTTCGACCTGGTGGCCGAAGCGGTGCTCGAGGTCGTCGAGTCGCATTATCTCGACATCGCAGATTCGAATGAGTTCGCGCCAAGCCCTCTCGCGCCCGGCGAGCAATTGGCGATCGAATTTGAAATCGGCGACATCGGCACGCCGCCCGCCAACGGCTCGGATGACTATTATTACTTGCAAATCGGCGAGGGTGTTGAGGGGCCATGCGTCACCGCGCTGGGCTGTGCGAGTATGAATTCGATTCGCAACGCCAGCGGTGTCGCCAGCGCGTCGACCGGTGCGGTGGTCGGTTCGGTCTTTACCGACATTATCAATGGCCTCGCGGTGTCGCCGTCGCAGGCACTGAAGTCAGGAAATCTCACCCTCACCGCCAACGCGATCGGCGGGACCACATCCCACGAGGCTGGGCACGCGTTGTCCTTGGACCATCTTGACAAGGCGGCGTCGGTAACGCCGCGTGGGTTGCCACCAATTATGGGAACCGGGGCGATCGACTTACCCAATCAGGATCGAATTGGAGATCGCGAGTTTGCCTATTCGGGATTCAACGAACAGGCAGACGGTGCCGAACAGTTTCATCTTGATCAGTTGGTCGGGGCGGTGGGCGTCCATCAATCCACAGGCGGTTCCGGAGCCACCCCCGGGGACGGCGTGTGGAAGGTGAACCTGCAAGCGGGTGACGAATTTGACGACTTGGATTTTGGTAATCACCGAACCGCAGCGAATCAGTTTGTGGTCGATTCAATCGGGGATGCGTCCGATGCTGCGGCCGGCGACGGCCTGTGCGACGATGGTGCCGGAAACTGCACATTGCGGGCCGCCCTGGAAGAAGCCAATGCCGTCCCCAACGTTGACGGAGTCGATGAAATTGTATTCGGCATCCCCGGCAGCGGCGTGCATACGCTCTGGCCACAATCTCCGTTGCCAAGCGTTGTCGAGGCGACGTTGATCGACGCCACAACGCAGAGCGGCTACCAGGGTACGCCGCTGATTGAGCTGGCAGGAACCATGGCAGGCAGCGGAGTGACCGGCCTGTCGATCACCGGTGGTGGCAGCCTGATCGCCGGCCTGGCCATCAATCGGTTTGACGGTAACGGGATCCTTCTGGCCCAGGGAGGTGGCAGTACGATTCGCCAGAACCACATCGGGACAAACAGCAGCGGCAACGTCGACCTGGGAAACGGGGCCCACGGCGTGCTGGTTTTCGATTCGTCCGACAACTTCATTGGCGGGGCGGCGGTCGGTAACGTGATTTCCGGCAACGGCGCGCACGGCGTCTACCTGACGCGATCCGGGGCCGTCGGAAACGCGATTGCAGGCAATACCATCGGTCTGGCAGTCGATGGCTCCACGCCGCTGGGCAATACCGGCGCTGGCATTCGCATGGATCAGGGAGCGAGCCGCAACCACGTCGGCGGACCCGGGAATGTCATCTCGGCCAACGCCACCGACGGCGTAAAAATCGTCGACGCCACGTCGACCGAGAATGCGATCTCCGGCAACAGGATTGGGACTGATGCGACCGGCGAATTCGATCGGGGCAACGGCGCACACGGCGTCGCGATCGACGCGGCTCCGTCCAACATCGTGGGGATGATCGGAGCTGGCAATATCATTTCCGGCAATGCGCAGGACGGTATTTCGATCCTCGGCGCGACCGCGAATGGAAATCGCGTTCAAGCCAACGTGATTGGGCTGAACGCCGCGGGAACGGCAGCGTTGCCCAATGAATCGTCGGGGATTAGCCTGTTCAACGCTTCCGCGAACATCGTCGGCGGAACCCTGCTCGGCGCTGGAAATACGGTTTCCGGCAACGGCGAAAGCGGCGTGTTCGTCGCCGGATCCGAGGCGGTGGAGAACCGGCTCGAGGGAAATTTGGTGGGGACCAATTCGACCGGCACGCATGCCATTGGCAACGCCCAGTTCGGGGTGGTGCTCCGAGACGCGTCCCGCAACACCGTGGGTGGTAGCGTTGTCGGAGCTCGAAATGTGATTTCCGGAAACGGGGAACATGGCGTGGGGATCATCGGCAATACAGCCAGTGGTAACGTGGTGACGGGCAATCTGATTGGGACCGACGTCGCGGGAAATTCGGATGTTGGCAATTCCCAATCTGGCGTCCTGATCTTCCGCGCTCCTGCGAATCGAATTGGTGGCACGACGGTGCAGGAACGCAATGTGATTTCCGGCAACGGGCTTTTCGGCGTAAGAGTCGCGACATTCGAATCAACAGGAAACGTCATTCAAGGCAACTTCATTGGGACCAATGCAGACGGCACGGTCGCGCTGCCCAATGCCGATTCCGGCGTCCACCTCGCGAACGCACAATACACCACCGTCGGGGGCCTGACCGGCGCCGCCAGAAATGTGATCTCCGGTAACGGGAACCACGGCGTGGTTCTGGTCGGCGCAGGCGTTCTCGGCAATGCCATTGAAGGCAACTTTGTCGGCACGGATCTAACCGGCACCGCCAGCGTGGGCAATGCCCGAACTGGGATCTTGCTGCTGGGAGGTGCCCACAACAACACGATCGGCGGTGACGCGACCGGTGCAGGGAATGTGGTCTCTGGGAACGGGACCGCGGGAGTGGGCCTGCTCGATGCCGGTACGTCCGACAACCTTGTCGCGGGAAACCTGATCGGAACCGATGCCACCGGGACGGCCAGCCTTGGCAATCAACAAAGTGGCATTTCAGTGGTCGGCGCCAGCACCACAACGATCGGTGGAACGACCGTCGCCGCCCGCAATGTGATCTCCGGCAACGGGCTGTTCGGCGTTTCGGTGGCTGGGGCTACGGCTGCCGGCAATCGAGTCCTGGGTAACCTGATTGGAACCGACGTCAGCGGCAATGCCGACCTTGGGAACGGTAGTACGGGGGTGTATGTCGCGGGCCCGTCGAACATCATCGGTGGGTCTACGCCGGGAGAGCGCAATGTGATCTCGAGCAACCGCTATCTGGGTGTGCGGATTAGCGGCCCAGACGCCTCCGGCAACGTCGTGCAGGGCAATCTGATCGGCACGCGGGCGGACGGCCTCACGCCGTTAGGCAACACCGGCGCCGGCGTACAGATTGACGGTGCCTCTCGTAACGACGTCGGCGGCACGGAGTTCGGGGCTGGTAATGTGATCGCCTACCAGAGTGGTCCTGGTGTGACCGTGGTCGGCAACGCGACCGGAAATGCGATTCGGGGAAATGCGATGTTCCTCAACGGCGGCCTCGGGATCGACCTCAATGCTGACGGCATAACGCTTAATGATTCGATCGCCGGCAACCAGGACGCCGACGCCGGACCAAACAACCAACAGAATTTCCCCGTGCTGCACTCAGCTACCGTTGCCGGAAACCTGGTCATCGACTACTCGGTTCCGACAGCGACCAGCAACGCATCGTTTCCGCTGGTCGTAGAGTTTTTTCAAGCGGACCCAAGTGACCCGGAGTTCCTGGGCGGCAGGACGTATGAGGCTGGCAGTGCGGCGACAATCCGGCAAGCCGTCCTGCCCGCTGGGATCCTCGGAGCCGGCGATCAAATCGTCGCCACGGCGACCGATGCCAACGGGAATACATCGGAGTTTTCGGCGCCCATCGTCATTCTCGATGCCGCAGCCGACCATGGTGAAGGCGAAGCGTTTTCCAGTGGGACGGACAGGTCGCGGCAACTTCACCCCACCTACGAGGTGCACGCTGCCGAGAAATTTGTTCAACTCGTATCGCGGGCCCGCGTCGCGTGGGATGAGAGAATTCTGCCTTATCACGAGGTCATCACGCATTTTGCGGCAAACGACGAACTTGCCCCTGCTTCGGAGGCATCCCAACGTCGTGTTTCGGCCCGTCCCAGCGATCCGCGCCGCCCCAACTTGCGGGCCCTGCCACTGGACGAGTTGGACAGCGACGATCAAGACATTGTCCGCGCAACCGCAATCGCAGCGTTGCTCGATGAGTTGCTGGACAGGCAGCGCCAATCGTAGCGGTTGTTCGGACCGTTATGCGCTAAGGTGCTGTGAATTCAAGAATTGCGGAACTTCCGACGTTGCCCGTCGGGTCCGACGTCGCGCAGCAGGTAGGAATAACTGTAAACATGGGCAAAATAGAAAGGCGCGAAAGCCTGTAATCCCGCCAAAACACAGCAAGAAATGCTGTACAAACGGATCACAGTCCGGTTACAATTCGAGATTCTGGTGCGTGGTAAGTCTTCCACCGCACAGCGTGTGAGGACGTCACAGCCGTTCGTTCTCATGGCGTTTCCCGGCCCTCCACTTCTCCTGGATCATTATTGCCATTATGTCTAACTTCGCACGTTCTCGATTCTTTGCTTTCGCATTCCTCTTGTTCGCCCTTTTGCAGATTGGTTGTGGCGGTGAGACCAAGGTCACCGTGACAGGAAAGGTCACCAGCGACGACGGCCCTCTTGCGGTTGGATCCGTAACGTTTCATCCGGACGCGTCCAAGGGTAACACGTCCACGGAGATGCCCAGCGTTGAGGTTGACGCCTCCGGAAACTACACGCTCGAGGCATCCGCCGGCGCCTACAAAGTGACCGTCTTCGCCGAGAAGCCGCGTGCTGAGGAAGGCGAAGACGCCTATGCGGAGCCGGAGTACTTGGTATCTCAGAAATTCAATGCGGTCGATTCGACGCCACTGGCCGTCGACGTCACGGCAGGAGCAAGTCCTGGCGCGTATGACCTCAAGGTCTCATCTCAAGATTAGTTTCTTAGATTCTCGTTTCGTTCTTATTTAACAAGGAATAGGTACATGTCAGACAGTACACGCTGTAAGCGCAGATCGGACGGCTTTACGCTGGTCGAGCTGCTCGTCGTCATCGCGATCATCGGCATTCTGGTGGCCTTGCTGCTGCCCGCCGTGCAGGCCGCTCGCGAAGCCGCCCGCCGCATGTCGTGCCAGAATAACATGAAGCAGTTGGCGCTGGCCTGCCACAACTACCACGACACGTACAAGAAGTTTCCGTACAACCAGCACGATGGCGCGTACAACGTGAACAGCCGTGGATACAGTTGGATTGCGAGGGTCCTGCCCTTCATCGAACAGCAACCGCTGTTTGACTCCATGCAGATGGGCGGAGCCGTCTTGACGATGAACACGACCGTCAATGGCACACGCATTCGGCAGAACCCGCTGGCAGCGATTCGCTGTCCCAGTGACATCACGCCACCCTTGTCGACCCGGATTGCCAACGGTTTTAGTGCCAACGGCGGTTCAGCACCGACAAGCTACAAGGGTGTTTCTGGATCCAATTGGGCCTGGGGCGGTTTCAACATCAGCAACCCGGGTGGTTCGAATCACGGCCTGAATCGCGGCAACGGCATGTTTGATCGCCGTATGCAAGAAACCAATGGAACGTCCAACGCTGATACGAACATCGTGAGCTTCCGCGATGTGACTGACGGAACTTCGAACACGTTGATGCTGGGCGAATCCTCGAATGAATTTTGCAACCATACCGGTGCCTGGACGCACTTCAATCACACAACCGGCACCTGTGCGTTCCCGCCAAATTACACGCAGGCCAATGGGACACCCTGGAGCCAAACGGACTGGGGCCGAACCTACAGTTTTCATAGTTTCCATCCTGGCGGGGCGCAGTTTGCCTTGGCGGATGGTTCCGTGACGTTTGTTCCAGAAACGGTCGACCTGATCGTCTATCGCGGCCTGGCGACCAAGCAGGGGCGTGAAGCCGTTGCGCTGCCGTAGCACGGCGTCGAGAAAGCCCACAGAGGAGCGAGCCGGTTGGCAATCCAACCGGCTCGTTTTGTTTCGAAACGTGGGCCAGCAGTTCGATCGGCCTGAATGACTGAGTGCAATTCGGCGACCATCCGGGACCGGCTCGTTTTTCGCCGCCGATTCGACTCAACTGCGGAACAACGGCCTGTCGGCGAAAAAGGTGCCTGTCCCGCTGAGGGGGTGCCGCTGATGGGGTGTGCGCTGCTGAATCGCGCTCGGCCATTTAGCCGAGCATTTCTTCGCCGAACTTCGCCGCCGCTTGGAGTGCCTCAGCCAACTTCTCCGGCTGCTTACCGCCAGCCTGAGCCATGTCGGGCTTGCCGCCGCCGCCACCGCCCACAATCGGAGCGATGCGTTTGACCCAATCTCCGGCGCTGCAGCCACGTTTCACAAGGTCCCGACTTAACCCAGCGACCAAGACCACCTTCGCGTCACCCACGGCCGCCGCGAGAAACGTCGCAGTGGAATCCCCCTGCTGCCGCAACTGATCGATCAATTGCCGCATCACGTTGGGGTTGCCGCCCGGCACTTCGGCAACGATGAACTGGGTTGCACCGATGGTCTGCGCAGCCGACTTGAGCGTGTCCACGGAAACCTCGCCGGCGCTGGAGCGTGCCGCGGCTTCTTCGGTCAGCCGGACCATGTCCGCTTGAAGTGAGGCGACCCGCGCCGGGACGTCCGCCTGGGCGACGTTCAGCAGCCGCGCCGCATCCCCCAACACCTTCCGCATGTCGACCGGCGCTGTCTCACTGGTTGCAGCCGACTGCTCGGCGACCGGCGCCGCAGGCTTTGCTCCGGAAGCCAGTTGCTTCTTCAAGTTACGAACCGTCTGGGCGAGCTGCTGTACCGCGGCGGGCACGTCCTGGTTGGCAACACCCAATCGTTGGGCGGTCTCTTCGACCGCCTGACGAGTTACTTGCGCGTGCTGCCGAGCTCGGGCGCCGGTCAATGCAATCACACGTCGCGTCCCGGCGGAAACTCCCTCTTCGCTGAGGATCTCAAAGGCTTCGACTTCGCGGGTGTTGTCCAGGTGTGTGCCGCCGCAGAGCTCTTTGCTGAACTCGCCCATCGAGACCATGCGGACCGGATCAGGATATTTTTCGCCAAACAACATCATGGCGCCCTGCCCGCGTGCCTCGGCCAGCGGCAGGACTTGTGCCGCGACCGGTTGGGCCGACTCGATCTGTTTGATCACATCGGCTTCAATTGTCGCGAGCTGCTCCGGCGTTACCGGCGACATGTTCGTAAAATCGAATCGCAGCCAATCGTCATCGACCTTCGAGCCCTGTTGCTGCGCGTGCGTCCCCAGGTTCTTTTGCAACGCGTAGTGGAGGACATGGGTTGCGGAATGGGCCCGCTGAATCGCGTGCCTGCGGTCATGGTCCACCGTCGCGGTGACACGGCAGCCGGTCCGCATTTCCCCTTCAAGCAAGTGCCCCTGATGGACAATCAAGCCGCCGTCCTTCTGTGTGTCGTTGACTTGAAACCGAAAACCGTCGCCGCAAATCTGCCCCGTGTCCCCGGTCTGCCCCCCCGACTCGCCATAGAAAGGTGTCTGGTCAAGCACGACCAGCACTGGCGCATCTTTGCCGACCTCGGTGAGATGATCGCATAGTTGGTCGCGGGCCACGATGAACTTGAGTTCCGCGTCGACCTGCTCGGCTTCATATCCGACGAATTTTACGTGGTGCAGGACCTTCTTGATCGCATCGAGCGGGCCGGCGTCGCCACCCATCACGGTATGGACGACCTTTCCAGACGCCTCGCCATGTTCGGCCATCGCCTCACGATACCCGTCCCAATCGAAGGCCAGATTACTTTCGGCCGCCATCGTCTCGAACACTTCGGGTGGTACGCCATACGTCTGATACAAATCCGCTGCTTCACCGCCGTCGACGGTGGCGCGATTCGCACGCGTCATCTCGGCAAAGATCTTTTCAATCCGGGCCAGGCCAGCGTCCAACGTGGCCAGAAAGCTCGCTTCTTCGTTCTTGATGACACTCGAAACGCGATCGACGGTATCTGCCAGGTCCGGATACGGCACCTTCATCTGTTCGACGACGGCCGGCACCAGTTGAAACAAGAACGGATCGCGGTGGCCGAGTTGGTGGCCATCGAGCACGGCACGTCGGAGTAGCCGCCGAATTACGTAC
>JAUIHJ010000164.1 GCA_030432015.1 bacterium | reverse complement strand
CAGGCAGCACCATCCGGGAAGCCTTTCAAAAGGCAAAGGCTTTAATTGAAACGAGTCGGAAAGATTTACAAATACAAAATATTGCCACTACTCGTGGCATTAAGCTGGAGACTGTTAAAGAAGATGACGCCAGCGGTGCAGGACGGATCAACGGGTTCGCATAAAATCGCCCCGACGACGGCGTCCCAGCCACGCGGCTCGTTGACGACGCACCGTCGAAAGTGGTCTGCCGAATCTCGAAAACGAAGCCGCCGCTCGCTGAGTGGCCCCGAACCGAGTTCGGGACCACCGTCGATAATGACCCGCGTCGGCTCGCCAGCGGTGTGTGAATCGACGAACCGAATTCCGGCCGCCGGTCCACTCATGACGATTTCCCTGGCCAGGCCGCCCACCAGTTGCGAAACGTCTGCCACTGGTCTTCGAGGAACGCTTGCTGCGAAACGCTGAGTGCGTCGGTCTGATTGAAGTGGTGGGCGTATTCCGGATTCCCTTCCAGGACCATCAGATGTTTGTAGTGGAGTACCAGGTCGGGGCCCTCGTCAAAAGTCGACAAGACGGCCAGCGCCTCTTCGAGCTCCAATGCCAAGCGTCGGGCCTCCCAGTCGCCGCCGGCGGCACGTTCGGCCAGTTCGACCAACCGCAGTACGGGACGCGGCAAGGCGTTACCAACGCCGGTGATTGCCCCGACGGCACCGCAACGCACAAAACCGTGAAAGACCTGCGTATCGACGCCGACCATCAGGGCAAGATCCGGATCACCGCTGGTGATATGTTCGGCGGCGTAGGTCAGCGAGTCCGCGCCGCCAAATTCTTTGAAGCCGACCAGGTTGGAGAACTCACGCCGTAAGTCAAAAAACAGATCGGCCTTCGTCTCGAAGCCGTAATACGGGCTGTTATAAATCACCGCCGGCAGGTCGACCGCGGCAGTGAGGATCCCGGCGAAATGGGCTCGCTGCGCGGCTGTTGACGTTCCGCGCGACAGGACGCGGGGGATGACCATCAGGCCCGCGGCGCCAACCTGCTTCGCGTGGGCCGCGTGGGCCGCGGCCAAGGACGGGTTTTGGGCTCCCGTCCCCACGACCACGGGGATGTTGGCGTCGACCAGTCGGCGAACTCCCTCCTGCCGCTGCGCATCGGTTAGCAGTGGCCAGTCTCCCATCGATCCGCAATAGACGACCCCTCGCATGCCCGCATCAACGAGCTCACTGGCTTTGGCGACCAGGGCGTCAAAGTTGGGTTCGCCATTGACGCTACAGGGCGTCATCAGGGCAGGTATGCAGCCTTGAAATATCGTTGCATGTTGGGACACGGGTTGCTCCAAATCAGATGTCGGTCGGTTGGGAATTGGTCGGATGGGAATTGTCGGTTGAACCACGCGATGGCTGCCACAAGTGCAAGTTTGCGGCGTCGGTTGTGAAGTTGCGCGTTACTCAATGCCGAAGGCATGTCGGTTTGTCGTCAGGGGGCAAGCCCAAGGTTTGCTGCCCGATCGCTCACCAGCCGCGGCTGGAATTGTTGTGTCGAGGTGCTCCTGCCGCCGCTACGCGGCTAACGGTTCTTGGTTTGGTCTCCCTGCGATTTGCATGTCAGGTTTTAGGCTGCCGCCGGTGCGCGGCGAATCGTGACAGCAGCAAAATCGTCGTCGCAACACCGAAATGGCCGAGCGCGATTCAGCAGCGCACACCCCGTCAGCGGGACAGGCACCTTTTTCGCCGACAGGCGGTTGTTCCGCAGTTGAATCGATTGGGCGGCGAAAAACGAGCCGGTCCCGGATTGTCGCCGAATTGCACTCGGTCATTTAGCTAATCTTCGCCACACGAAAGTCATTGGCGCGACGCCAAACAACGTCAGCGAGTACGTGTGTGTTTGTTACGTCGAACTCATTTGCTGGCGCTGCGTGTTTGGATTTCAACGAACTGCGATGAACCTGGCGCTGTCCAGTCAGGGTTCCTGCAAAATGCATGGGGCATCATTATCGACGATGAAGACGCCGCATCCAAGATGGCGTTCCCACGATATGTAATATGCCGGGATTGCCAACTTGCTGTCTTGGCGGTTCATGGACAGGCGACGAAGAAATGCGCACAATTGGCCCGGACCCGCGCCGCTGGCTTGCGAACATCGGCAATTGCGAGACAGCCCGTTGACCGGCGAGGAATGGCGTGCCCGCTGGCTCGAGGCGTGACCCGGGCGAATGGCGCGGTGGTCCTCAGTCAGTCGACGATTCCATCGAAAACTTGTGGAGAGAAGCGAGATGAGGTTCAGGCCACCAGGCACCAAAACGCGCGTCATCCTGCTGTCCCTTTTTCTGCACGTCTTGCTGCACATCAGCGCCGCGTCGCGCGCGTTGCCCCGGTGCAGTGCGGACGACGTTGGCGGCGAGCCGAACGGGCCCGCTGTCAGGACGCAACATCTGGTCTATCGGCAGCAGCCACCTCGCGGATTGAAGGTCTACTACCCGAATGGCTGGGAGCAGACGGACCAGCGTCCGGTCTTGGTGATCTTTCGCTGTAACATCCCCTTTCAGCGAGAGCATTTTTTGAAGCTCGGCATGGTGGTTGTCAAACCGCAACTCGCGCCGGTCAATTCGGGGCAGTTGCCGAACTTGAGTTTGGAGGAGATTGCCCACCTGCCCCGGCCGCGGAATCAGGTTGAGGATGCCAAAAGCGTGATACGGTTTCTCCGTGCAAATGCGAAGCAGCTCGGGATCGATCCCGACAGGGTCGTATCCACCGGAACCTCGGGTGGTGGCGACCTCGCCCTCCAGTCGACCATCAATACAGCATTCGTGAACGCGGAGGACGATGTGACGATTTCATCGAAATCGGATGCTCTGATCCTGTTTTGCCCGGCTTTCGATGGCATTGACATCTGGTTTGTCAAGACAGCAACATTGCTCGAACGCACCAAAGCGGAAGCTTCGTCGTTTCTGCCCGTGATCCAGAGATTCGTTCAGAACACGACCGACGAGTACGCCGTGCCGCGTGATCATCGCGCCGAACTCATCACGCTCGCCGCGACTGTGGGCCGGCAGGAGGGAATCGCCGACGCGGAGGTCGAGCGGTTTCAGCAGGTACTCTTGTTATTCAACCAGCGCGACTGGCAGTTGCTGCATCCAGTCGCGGACGCGCTGAAAATGTCGGCGTCGCGGATCCTGCCAGCGGCACAGCTCCCACCGACCATGATCATGTTTGGCGACCGTGATCATCTTGTTCAGTACCAACGGGCGTTTGTCGACAGGGCGAAGGCGGCCGGAAAGGAATTCGAACTGAAGATCTTCGCCGGCGGCGGCCACAGTTTCATGACGCAACCGGCGTTTGAGGCGGCCAGCACACGTGAGATGGAGTCCTTTCTGACCCGCCACCATATTCTCCCCATCCTTTAATGCCGCCGCTCGCTGGCGATCGGCCCCCAACCTCCAGGACGATGACGATGACGCTGAAAAACTATGTTGGCGGCCAATGGGTCGAGTCGCACGCCTCTGAGACGGTGCCCGTTCACAATCCCTCGACGGGCGACGTGATCGCGGCGACTCCGCTCTCCACGGCGGCGGATGTCGATGCTGCTGTGATGGCGGCCAAGGAAGCTTTCGCGACGTGGCGCACGACCCCGCCACCTCGCCGGGCCGCGGTGATGTTTTGCTATCGCGATATTCTCGAACGAGAATTTGAGGCGATTGCAAAGCTGATCACCGTCGAGAACGGCAAAACGATCGACGAAGCCCGGGGCGATGTCCGTCGCGGCATCGAAGTGGTCGAGTTCGCGTGCGGAATCACGCACCTGCTCAAGGGCGAGAGTCTGCCTCAGGTTGCCGATCAGATTGATGCCGTCACGATCCGCGAACCGCTCGGCGTCTGCGCCGGCATCACGCCCTTCAATTTCCCCGCCATGGTTCCCATGTGGATGTTCCCGATTGCGATCGCCTGCGGCAACACATTTGTCCTCAAGCCGAGCGAAAAGGTGCCGCAGACGGCGCAGCGATTGGCGGAATTCATGACCGAAGCGGGATTGCCGGATGGCGTTATGAACGTCGTCAACGGTGGTGCGGAGGTCGTCGACGGGCTTTGTTCGCACCCGGACGTCGCGGCCGTCAGTTTTGTCGGTTCATCCGCCGTGGCGAAGCATGTCTACCACCTGGGGACGCAGCACGGCAAACGGGTGCAGGCGGCCGGTGGTGCGAAGAACGTCTTGTTGGTGATGCCAGACGCAGAACCTGACTCGACTTTGCGTGCCATTATGGGGTCGTCGTTTGGATGTGCCGGCCAACGCTGCATGGCGGGCTCGATCCTGATGGGAGTTGGGCAGTCGACTGCGGATGCCTGGCGCGAGCGGATTAGCGAGGCGATTGGCGGCTATCAGATTGGCAACACCAGCCTGTCGGACTCGGCCGATATGGGCCCGGTGATCGACGGTGCGGCGCAATCGCGCGTGCGGTCGTATCTACAACAGGCAGGGGCTGACGGTGCGACTGTCGCCTGCGATGCCAGCGATCGTTCACCCAGCAGCGGCTTTTTCGTCGGACCGGCGTTGGTCGATCATGTACGGCCTGAGATGAGACTCTTTCACGAGGAGATTTTCGGCCCGGTCCTGTCGCTCGTCCGAGCCGCCTCGTTGGATGAGGCCATCGGAATGATGAATGGCCTCACCTTTGGCAACGGCGCGACGATCTTTACCTCCAGCGGTTCCGCGGCCCGACAATTTGTCGACGAGATGCAAGCGGGCATGATTGGCGTCAACATTGGTGTCCCGGCGCCGATGGCACAGTTTAGTTTTTCCGGCTGGAATGACAGCTTTTATGGAGACCTCCATGTGCAGGGAACCGAAGGAGTTCTGTTCTACACACGGCAGAAATGCATCCTGTCGCGATGGGATTCCAGCTACGTCCGCGCGATGGGATGGTGAGGTGGTCACGCGGGGATCCGCTGACCGCGAGGTGCGAAACGCCACTGAGCTGGAACCGTCCTGCTTCATCGTGGTTCGATAGTACCTTGCGATTTGAAAGCTGCGAGTAATCCTGGTGGCGAAAATCGCGCTTGCCACCGCGTCCGGGGCACGTACACTGGGTTGCGTTCGGCGACGCGAATGGATGAGCCGCGAAGCAGATGCATGAGGCGAAGCAGATGCATGAGCGTGGCGCGGCAGGCGGTGGTCGATGATCCCAGGGGCATGACAGACCCTGGCGCGGCCTTGAGCGCAAGCCGCAAGAAATTTTCAATTGCTCTCGCCTTGCGAATATTCCCAATTCCGTTTCCCGTCAGCGATTGACTCGCCAGGATTCAGACAACATGCTCGCACGACGTCCCCTTGCCAATGACCT
Source organism: bacterium (assembly GCA_030432015.1). GTDB lineage: Bacteria > Planctomycetota > Planctomycetia > Pirellulales > Pirellulaceae > ARS98. Next base: position 6,930 of record JAUIHJ010000164.1, on the reverse strand, counting down.
GGTTGCGGTGATGGCCTTGGTAGTCCTCGGCGCCGGCGCGTCAAGTGCCGCCGATACCGATGGTGTTGGCGGCGCTGCCGGAAAGGTGAAGGTCTTTGTCCTGGCAGGTCAGTCGAATATGCAGGGACATGGCAAGGTTCGAGCGGATCCGAAAGCCAATGGTGGCAAAGGCTCACTCGAATGGCTCGTTCACAATGCCGACGCCGACGCCGGGGCGCGCTTCAAGCAACTTGTGGATGAACACGGAGCATGGATCTCGCGTGACGATGTCCAGATCTGGTACTTCGATCGTCGCGGGGATTTGGCGCCAGGCTTTGGTGCGCGCGAAGGGTTGATTGGCCCGGAATTGGGCTTCGGGAACGTGGTTGGCGATGCGGTCGACGACCCCGTACTGCTCATCAAGATCGCCTGGGGCGGAAAGAGCTTGGCGCAGGATTTCCGTCCCCCAAGTTCCGGGCAGGAGACAGGACCGTACTATCGCGAAGTTGTGAAATTCACCAGGCAGGTGATCTCCGCAGCTGCGACGTTGTTTCCACAATACGCCGAACGCCAGCTTGAACTGGCTGGGTTCGGTTGGCATCAGGGCTGGAACGACCGCGTCAACCAGTCATTCAACGACGAATACGAACAGAATCTGGTTAACTTCATCCGTGACATGCGCAAAGATCTCGGAGTCGCCACGTTGCCGTTTGTAATTGCAGAGACCGGCATGAGCGGGCACGAGGAAAAGCATCCGCGTGCGCTGTCGTTAATGAAAGCTCAAGCCGCCGCCTGCCAACGGGACGAGTTTCGCGGCAACGTGGCATTCGTGGCCACGCGGGACTTCTATCGTCCCCGAGAGGTTTCGCCATCCGGCCAGGCGTATCATTGGAACAGCAACGCGGAATCCTATTACCTGATCGGCGACGCAATGGGACACGCGATGTTGGAGCTGTTACGGGACTGACCGTCCTGTCTGGGAAGAGAATCGGCAGGCCAGCACGCGTCGGTCGAATTACCGTTGCCGTCGTTTCGCGTGCCAAACCGCAACACGCCGCCGATTGGCAACGCCAGCGGCGGGATCGTCGGACATCGAGACCTCGAACGTTCCACAAGGGCAGACCTGGAAATGAATAGACTGGTTTGGATCGCTGTTGTGATTGCTCTGGCTCCAGCTTTGTCGCTGGCAGATGATGCTGGCGCGGGCCGTCGTCCCAACATCATTCTGATCATGGCGGATGACCTCGGCTGGTCCGACATTGGCTGTTATGGGGGCGAGATTGATACGCCGCAAATTGACTCGCTGGCGGCGAGGGGCCTGCGGTTTACGCAGTTCTACAACAATGCGATCTGCGGACCGACGCGGGCCTCGCTACTGACCGGCCTGTATTGCCAACAGGTGGGGCATCGGGGCGACCGCTGGAACGAGCCCAAGGATTTTACGAAGTGTGTTACCTTGGGCGAAGTGCTGCAGCAGGCCGGGTATCACACCGCGATGGTGGGCAAATGGCAGGGAAGAGATTCAGCACTGGACCGCGGCTTTGACCGGTTCTACGGTCCAATGTGTCAGGCCAAGATCAGCTATTTCAATGAAGTCCAAGGCAATCCGTATTACCTCGATCGTCAGCGAGTCGCGTTGCCCGAAGACTTCTATCTGACCGACGCGCTGAACCGCAACGCGACCACATTCCTGGACGAGGCGCTCACGCAGGAGCAGCCTTTTTTTCTCTATGTCGCACATATTGCACCGCATTGGCCTCTGCATGCACGCGAGGCGGACATCGCGCCCTTTCGCGAACGGTACCGGGGGTCCGGTTGGGATCAGGTTCGTGCCTTGCGGTTCAGTCGCCAGCGGGCAGCAGGGCTGGTGCCCAGTGACACGCTTCTAGCGCCACGGCCAGCAAGTGTCCGTTCATGGGAGACCGACAAGTACCCGGACTGGCAGGCAGAGCGAATGGCGGTCTACGCAGCCCAGGTTGCTGCTATTGACCAGGGGGTCGGACAGCTTCTGCAAAAACTCGAGGATGCCGGCCAGGTCGACAATACGCTCGTTATTTTTCTGTCCGATAACGGCGCCGCGCCCGACGGTGGCTTGCGGCCGACCACAAGTGGATTTGGGTTTGACGCGAAGCGCGACAATACGACCTGGCGGAAAGACGGAGTTGCCGTGCGGGGTGGCAGCGGTCCGGCCAACCCACCCGGACCGGCCGATACGTTTGCAGCCTATGGGCTCGCCTGGGCGACGGCGAGCAATACACCGCTCCGTGGTACAAAACTCGGGGCGTACGAGGGAGGCATCCGTACGCCGCTCGTCGTTTGCTGGCCGGACGTGATTCACGAATCGGGTTCGCTCACACACCAAGCCGGGCATGTCATCGATTTGATGGCGACGTTTCTCGATGTGGCGGATGCTACCTACCCCACTGATTTTCAGGGTCGCCAGCCGTTACCATTGGAGGGCGCGAGTTTGCTGCCCATCTTTCGGGGTGCGCAACGAGCAGAACACGAGCAGCTTTGCTGGAGCGTTTCGCAGCATCATGCGATCCGCATGGGGAAATGGAAAGCCGTGCAACCGCGACAAGGCGGACCCTGGCAACTGTTTGATCTGGAGATAGACAGTACAGAAACAACCGACCTTGCCGGCCGCGAGCCTGATCGTCTGGAAACACTCACTAGCCGATTTGCTGCGTGGCAGCGCCGCGTGGGAGCGAAATAACCAAATTGCAGCGTGCCGGAGTCCGGTCAGCGCACGCTGCACTTGCCGGGATAACGTTACCAACGCGACGACCGATCACCAAGACCACGATTCAGAATTCTCCAGCGGTGCGACCCTCTCAAGCCATAGACTTCTCAGGAGACACAGCAGGCATGTACCACATCACCACTCGGATTGCCCTCGTCGTACTGACGCTCGGCTGCCTCGTCAGCAGTCCGGTCACCGCCAAGCAGCCCAATGTCGTCGTCTTCCTGGTCGATGACATGGGTGTCATGGACACATCGCTCCCATTTCTTACCGACGCGCAGGGGCAACCCAAGCGGTATCCGCTCAACGACTACTACCGCACGCCGAGCATGGAGCGTCTGGCAGCGCGGGGGATCCGGTTCAGCAATTTTTATGCGATGAGCGTGTGTTCGCCGACGCGAATTTCCATCATGACCGGGCAGAACGCGGCCCGCCACCACGCGACGAATTGGATCAACCCCGAGAAAAACAATGGCGGTCCGTACGGTCCACCCGCATGGGCCTGGGAGGGCTTGACCAAGGACGACGTTACGTTAGCTCGCCTCTTAAGCGGTGCCGGATACCGAACAATTCACGTCGGCAAGGGGCATTTTGGACCGCGAGACTTTGATGGTGGCGAACCGTTGAATTTGGGCTTTGTCAAGAATGTCGGCGGTGCTTCGTTCGGTGCGCCGGGCAGTTATTACGGCAAGCAGAATTATGGGCTCGGTACCCGGCGTGCGAGACACGCCGTGCCGCATCTGAAAAAGTATCATGGCACGGAAACGTTCCTGACCGAAGCGTTGACCATTGAGGCCAAGGCGCTGGTTGCCGAGGCGGTCGAAGCGGACCAACCGTTCTTCCTGTACATGTCCCACTATGCGGTGCATGCGCCATTTCACTCCGACGCGCGCTTCGCCGACAACTACAAGGACTCTGGCAAACCGCCTGCCGCCCAGGCCTTCGCGACTCTGATCGAGGGCATGGACAAGTCGCTGGGCGACATTCTTGACCAGCTCGACGAACTCGGTGTGTCGGAAGATACGCTGGTGATCTTCCTGGGCGATAACGGCTCCGATGCACCGTTAGGGCACCAGCATGCCGTCGCGTGCGCGGCGCCTCTGAGGGGCAAGAAGGGCGCGCACTACGAAGGAGGCATGCGGGTTCCCTTCATCGCGGCCTGGGCCAAGCCCGCGAATAACGCGCATCAACGGCGATTGACGATTCCTGCCGGGGCGATCCAAAGCCAATTGGCCGCCGTCTACGATCTGTTCCCCACGATTCTGAACGTCGCAGAAGTCACCCCCCCAGAGACGCACATTGTCGATGGCGTCAACCTCGCAGGACTGCTTACCGGCAAGGGTTCGCCGAGTCGCGAACAGGCGTTCCTCATGCATTATCCGCACGCCCCGCATCGTAGCGACTATTTCACGTGCCTGCGCAACGGAGATTGGAAAGTGATCTATCACTATTATCCGTCGCCCGCTTCGGAAGGGACGCACTACCAGTTGTTTAACTTGGCCGATGATCCCTTCGAGCAGAAGAATCTGGCCACGTCCGATCCTGCGCGATTGACCGCCATGATGCAGGACCTCATCGCCCGCATGGAGCAGCATGCCGCACTCTATCCGGTGGATAAGGCGGACGGGACTACACCGCTGACACCGAAGCTTCCATAGGTTCGTGTTGTTCGAATGAGAAAGGGAATGTTGTGCCGACCGTCAAACGCGTCCTTCATCCAACCGACTTTTCCCAGCATTCTGCCCAGGCAGCGCAGTACGCGTCGCTCCTGACGCAGCAGTTTTCGGCCGAGTTGTATCTGCTATACGTGATGGAAGACGCCATGGGAAAAATTCCTGATGTGGCCCAGCCGTTTCCTGCGCCAGGAGAGTCCGTCGGCGTCGATCCGGACGTTTGGCCTCATCTCGCCGAAAGCATCGGTGTCGACGCGGACGACCCGGAACGCGTTTGCCTGGCAACTCGCATGGGTGTTGTCAGCGACCAAATTGTTTCCTTTGCTCGCGACCACTCGATCGACATCATCGTACTGGGCACGCACGGTCGGCAAGGTCTAGCGCACGCGCTGATGGGCAGCGTCGCCGAGGCGGTGGTGCGGAAGTCGCGTTGCCCAGTCTTGACGGTCCGTCCTGAGAATGACTAATTCGGCCTCCTGTTACGAACGCTCCGTTGCTCGGACAACGTGAAGCCAATTCGCCACGCTGATTCTGGCAGCAACGATTGGTCGTCGCAGCCAACGCCGCGTCGCCACCGCGTCCCGTTCGTTCGTCCAGACCACTCCTCATCATTTGGTAATGGAGGTAAGCGATGCAGCTTCACTCCTTGAAATCCTATTCCGGGACCCTCATCGCCTTCTCGGGCCTCGCGATCCTTGCGGGGCTCTTCGCGGTCGTGGCCCACATGATTTACCGCGACCCGGCGCTCCGCCAGGATGCGTTTTTGTTGGAGATCGCCAAAGGGGCAATGGCACTTGCCGTCGGCACGATTATCGGCGGATTCGTGAAAATCCTCTTCACGGCTCATGAGATTGAACGCGAGAATCGAGCGATCACGGTAAAGTTTCGCCAGAGTGTCCTGAACGACCTCAAGTCAATCAACGATCGCATCGAAACGAGCAAACTACTATTGCTCGCTGATCGATCGGCAAAAACGTACAGCGAACGAATGCAAGATTGCATTGCGGCACGCGTTGCGCTCAGGGACGTGGATGACAGCGTGCGAGATGGCGAAGCGGATCAGACGTTGAGGACGTATCTCAAACCGCGTCTCAAGGACATGGTAGATTACTTGGACGAGTTGGTCGACGAATACGTAAAGTACTTCAAGAAGGTGGCCGTCGAGCAACAGTTTGACGAGGCACGTAAGAATGCGGTGATGCAGTGCGAAGCCGAAAAGTACAATCTCCAACGGTCGAGTGGCGAACAGGTCGAAACGCCTGCCGTTGCGTCCCGAGCGTGGGAATTGCTCTGCAACTCTACGGAGTTTCAATTGTTCGGTGACTTGATTGGAGGGGATCAAATGCGCAAAGAGCAATTTGTCTATCCCTACCGTCAATGCCGCGCGAAAATCCGCGCGTACTTGAAGGGCTGACGATCGCACAACGAAGCTCGATGATCCGTCCAGCAGATGGGAGCAGGTCCGGCGAGTTCGGCTTACAACGCCTTAAGTCGTCTCGGTCGTGGAGTACGACTGGCCAGCGGCACAGGGTACAATGATCGCCCGAACTCATTCACTGAGAGTCTGGCGCACCGGGAGCGGCGTTTGCATGCTGGCACACCACTGATTGGAAGGTCGAGTCGTGTCGACGTTGTGCGAGATCCGCAACATTCACGGTTCCGGGAGCAACCGGGTGATTCAGATTTAGCTAATTTCCGTTTCCGCGGTACGATGGTCGTGAGGGGTTTGGAGAAACGAACAATGGTCGTTCGTATTTCTCTTATGACTTCGTCCTGCATCTACCTTCACTGTGATCAACCATGAAAATCAAATTGCTCGCCTTTGTTGGATGGCTTTCCGTTGCGACTGCCTCGATTTCATTTGCCGCGGACGGATTAATCGCCCATTGGAAACTGACGACGGACGCCCGCGACTCGTCTGATGCCCAACGACACGCCGTCACGCATGGTGTGACATTCGACGCCATCGAGGGCGCGACCTTCGACGGGATCGCTTCCTGGCTCGAGGTCCCGGCCGACAAGGCGCCGAAACTTGGGACCGGGCCATTCACGCTGTCCGCCTGGGTTCATACCGACGAGGAATTGGACGATGTGCTGGGCGACGTCATGAGCTGGTACGATCCCAAGACGCGGAACGGTTTCAATTTCAGCTTGATGAACTATGCCGGCGTAACATGTGCGCAATCAAACTGGCGCAACGTGTTCTTCGGAATTGACGCGGCGCAGGGTGGCGACCGGTGGGTCGACTGCGGTCGACCGGGAAATAATCAGCTGATCAATTCGCTGGTCGTTTTCGACGGCCAGCTTTATTGTTCGAGCTGGGAACCGGGTGAGAATGACCGCGGTCATGTGTATCGCTACGCCGGTGGCAAGCAGTGGATAGATTGTGGCGCGCCGGACCAGGCCAATTGCATTAAGGCGATGGCGGTCTATAAGGGGCGGCTGTATGTCGGTTCGGAGCTCTACAGCGGTGGAGGCTCGTCGTTGCCGCTGTCCCCCAACAAGCATCACGGCGGCACCGTGTTCCGCTACGAG
>JAUIHJ010000163.1 GCA_030432015.1 bacterium | reverse complement strand
CAGCGTGCCGCACCGCCCCCACCGCGACTCGGAATCCCTCATGAATCTCGCCTCGGCGGCCGTGACGCCGCTTGCCGAAAAAACCGACCGACGCTATCGGTATTTTCCCGGTTGGACGATGCTGGGTATTTCCGCCGCGGCCCAATTCATGTCCGCGCCCGGTCAATCCTATTCGGTCGCTGCGTTCAAGGACCCCATGCAGACTGGGCTGGGAATTTCCGAGACGCATTATTCACTGGCCTACGGCTTTGCAACCGTCATCAGCGGCCTGTCGTTGCCCTATGTAGGTCGGCTGATCGACCGACTCGGTGCCCGGCGGCTCCTTCCCATCATTGCGCTCCTGTTGGGTGGCGCGTGTGTATGCATGTCGCTGACAACAGGACTGGGTGGCCTCTACGTCAGCTTCAGCCTGGTCCGCTCCTTGGGGCAAGGCGCGTTGACGCTAGTTTCCATCTGGCTGGTTGGCGAGTGGTTTGCGCGGCGGCGTGGGTTTGCAACGGCCCTGGCCGGTCTGGGTGGCAGCATTTCGGTGATGCTTTTCCCGCTCCTCAATGGTTGGCTGATCGTCCATTTTGGCTGGCAAACCGGGTGGCTGGTGTTGGCGGCGATGGTTTGGGGTGTTCTGCTTGTCCCCAGCATCTTCCTCGTCCGCGACCGACCCGAAGATCTGGGCCTGCTCCCCGACGGCGACCCACCACGGCTGGATGCCGCCGAAGACCTCAAGACGGCGCCCGGGAGCATCGCCGTTGACCAGGCGATCCGTCCGGAAGCGACAACGACAGGCGACAGTTGGGTGGTGGGCGACGTTCTGCGCGACGTCACGTTTTGGAAACTCCTGGCCGTTCCTGCCACCAGCGGCATGGTCGGTACCGGGTTGATTTTTCATGCGGTCTCGTTGCTTGGCAGTCGCGGCGTAACCTCCGGCTGGGCACTCGCCCTCATCTCATTTCAGGCAATGATTGCGACGACCGTGGCCTTGCTGGCAGGCTGGCTCACCGATCGCTATCCGAGCCGCTACCTGCTCGCCTCCGCCATGCTGCTCCTGGCGAGCAGCGTGGCGATCGTCCTGGTCATGCCGTGGACGGCACTGGCACTTGTTTACGCAACGCTGCTCGGCTTGCATGGCAGCATCTTGCGCAGCACGGGAATGGTGGTCTGGATGACGTACTATGGTCGAGCTCATCAAGGCGCGATCCGCGGGGTCGCCATGGCGGTCATGATTCTCGGTGCCGCAGTGGGTCCGTTGCCACTGGCACTGTCGGCAGACTGGCTTGGCTCGTACAACCCAGCACTCGTTCTATTTCTGCTCGTTCCCCTGGCGACTTCCGCCCTGGTGCTGACCGCCGGTCCCCCCAAGGGTGAAGTGCAGTCCGCGTGACTTCGGGACGATGACCGGGCGCGCCAGGTTTCGATCGAGACGCAGGGGGCGGGACCTTTCTTTCAACACTCGGTATCGCGAACGACGAACTCAACAAGCGCGCGACGGTCAATCGCGGCGGTCCTCAGGTGACCTCAAAGTCAACAATCACCGGCAGATGGTCGGAGGCTTGTCTCGACAACTTCGTATGGGAGACGAGGCTGCGGTGGAGCGTGAGGGCCCCGCGAAAATAGACGCGGTCCAGGGTCCGTAGGGGAAGCGCCGCCGGAAAGGTCTTACCCGCTCCCGAACCGAGGTTGAACCCCTGGGGCTCTAAGGTGGACTTGCCGAGCCCTCCCCAAACATCATTAAAGTCGCCCGCAATGATCGTTGATGTCGATTGGTGAGTGTGCATCAGCACCTCGCTGTCGAGGATTCTCCGAAGCTGAATGATCCGCTCGAAGCCCGCGAGTCCGAGATGAGTATTGAATAGCAACAGCGTCCGCGTGTGATGCTCGCACGTCAGGCGGCAGTGGGCGACAAGCGCACGTCGACGCTTCTTGAGAGGAACGGTCAGGTCGAGGTCGTGAACGTCGGACAACGGGTACCGGCTGAGGATGGCATTTCCATAACCGCCGCGCCGCAGCACGACGTTTCGTTGGAAGGCCCGATGCCGATATTCAAGGGCATCGCCGATCAGATCCACCTGGCAATCAAACCTCGACCTTGCGACCCCGTCGTCCACCTCTTGCAGGAAAACAATGTCCGGACGGTACCTGGCGATCGTCGTCACGACACGTTCCGGACGATACCGCCGATCGACTCCGCCGATTCCTTTGTGAATATTGTAGGTCATCAAGCGAAACTTCACGGCAACCCCTGCGAGACTTCGAGACGCGGCTCACGGATCATGTCGACATGCCTTAGCAACTACGAACGCTAGACCAAGGAGTTCCCCCCCGGATCCGCCGCCTTGCGACGGCAACACGATTGACGAAAGTGTCTTGCATGGCTGCCAGACCTGGTCGTGGCGGGTCTTTCAGCTTCCCCTCAATCGGCATAGGGCCACTGACCTGCGGTCCAAAGTCCGCCGTCAACGTAGATCGTCTGGCCCGTGGTAAACTCGGCGGCCTCGCTCGCCAGGAACACCACGACGGCGGCGACATCGCTCACCTGGCCGACACGGCGCATCGGGGTGAGCGGTCCCCAGGTCCCAGCATAGTCGGGCGATTCAAGCTTGGTGCGTTCAATTTCGATGGCTCCTGGCGCGACGCAGTTGACGCGAATGCCGAGCGGACCGAGTTCGACGGCCGAGACCTTCGTGAGATTTTCAATCCCGCCCTTGGAAGCGCAATAATCGACAAGGTTGGGGAAGGGCGTACGGTTCGCCCCCGAGCCGATATTGACGATCGCCCCGCCACCCTGCCCTTTCATCATCATCGCGGCCTGTTGGGTGCAGAGGAAACAGCCTTTGAGATTGGTACGAATCGTGCGATCAAAATCCTCTTCCTGCAACTCCAACAGCGGAGCCCACGTCTGAACCCCCGCATTATTGACGAGCAAATCCAGCCGCGCGACATGCTTTCGCACCTCCACAAAGAGGTCTCGCGCCTGCTCGCCATATCCGACATCCCCCTGAACGACCCAGCACGTTCGGCCGAGAGCTCGGACACGCTCGGCCGTCTCATTGGCGCCATCCACGTCGCGGTTGAAATTGACGATCACGTCCCAACCCGCATCCGCCAACCCGACCGCAATTCCGCGACCGATTCCCTTGCTGGCCCCTGTGACCAGGGCCGTTCTTGCATTCGATTCCAACGTTGCTTCCTTACGTCAAGAGTTTGTCTGATCCAATCGTGCGTGCGCCTGGAATTTCAGGCCCGAACACCCGATTCCAACGTAACAAGAAACCGGAAATAGTTCGACTGCACGACGCGGCACGCGTGCCAACCACCGCCCTCCGGCCGACCGCGAAAACAAAACAAGCCACCCCATCCCTTGACGAACAGCGCGACTTCGTATCCGATGATAGTCTTCAATTGCCCCGTTCAAGCAGACGAGGAGAGATCACGTTGTTGACACCATCCGAGAAAAAGGCCCTGCACACCTTCCGGCAGTACCTGATCACGCCTGGACAAATGCTGTGCTTCTACGGCCCGGACTTAGAGAAACACAAATCGGCGCTGCAGCAGTTGACCGAAAAGGACTTCCTGGTCAAGGAAAACTTCAACGGCGCGTATTCGCTTACGCACGCCGGCTTTGCAGCCATGAAGACGTGCGACGCGTGATCGGTCGGGGTGAGCACGGCGTGACCGTCAGGCCGTTTTGTACGTCGACTGTTTGCCTGCCTTTGCAGGGCGACCGTGCGGCTCTGGGACGGCCGTTCGATCGTGTCGATCCGCAGTCAACTCGGCGGCATCGAACCCGACAAACTGATCCTCCTCAGGACTCCACAATTTGAGACGCAAGCACGCGACAACGTCTGCAGGATACAGCGACGTCGTGCCAGGCGACTGGAGTTCCTTGAGCGAAGCCATTGCTTCGGGCAGCCGATAGAACGGAATGCGATGGTTCAGGTGATGCACATGGTGGTAGCCGATGTTCCCGGAAAACCAGTTCATCACGGCCCCCATCTTGATATAGCTCGACGAATGCAACGCCGCTTCAACGTGACTCCATTCGGATCGCGGTTTGAGCCGCGCTGCTGGATAGTTGTGCTGCGCATAAAAAAGATATGCGCCCAGCGCGGAAGCGACCAGTGCCGGAATCACCATGCCAAAAAGCAGGATGTCCAGGCCCAACGTCGCCAGGTAGAGCATCAAGCCGAAATGGATGACCAGGGAGACCCCACCGTCGAAATGCCGCTTCGGACCCTGTAAGAAGGGTCGCAAGGACATGCCCCAGAGGAAAACCGTGAAATATCCCAGCACCATAATCAATGGATGACGGGCCGCGCGATACGCAAACCGCTCGGACGGAGTGGCCGCAGCGTATGTCTCCGTCGTCATGATGGGAAACGAGCCAATGCTCGCGCCAAATGTCTTTGAATTGTGTTTGTGATGATGATCATGCGAGCGATTCCATGCGCTCGGCGGGTTCAACATGCTGATCCCGTAAAGATACATCATGCACGAGGCTAACCAGGAGTCGCGCAGAATGGCGCCATGCTGGAAATCATGGTAGATGATGAATAGCCGTACGCCGACTAATCCCGCGCCGATACTCGCCAGACTCCGGAGTCCCCAATGAATATCGGAGACCGCGACGGCGACCATGATCGCAAGCGCCGCGAGTGTCGAACCCAGGTGCCACCAACTCAGCCAGCGGTACTCGCCAGCAAACGCCTTGCTGGCAATTAGCAGTTCCTTTGCTGTGCGCATTGAATCGCACCTCCATCCGTTGAAGCGCACTTCTGAGATCACGTGAGGGGCGGCCCATCAACCGCGGGCGTCTCACCGTCGGGTGTCTCACCATCTGGCGTCTCGCATTCGCCGGCGGAGTCCTCGTTCGGATCGAGCACAATCTCGGGGGCGTCCTTTCTCTTCTGCTTCAACGCCCGTTTTTCTTCCTGTTTTCGCTTTTTCTTCGCATCGCGCTGATGCTTCTCGAACGTCATTCGATTCTTGGCCATCCGTCACTCTCCTCTACCAAAGGGCCTACCTAATACAGGTGGGACGAACAAAGGAGAAGTTGACGAGGGGCAGCGAATTCCCATCATACGAACTCGATCGGCGTACCAACAATTTACCTATTTATACCGCCATTGCATCCCATTTGATAGGTCACTTGAGTACAACGCCCGCTCAATGCGAGGTCACGGCGAACAAAATCCGCGCCGGTTTTGCACCCCGCCCGCCTCGCCTGTTCAAGTTGCTGTCAGCGGAATTCCTGCAAGGAACCGCAGCAAATCCGCTGCACAACACGTGTCGCCGGCGGCGGAACTCCTGGACGAGCCATTCCTGAACCGGGGCAAGCTGGTTGCAGCCGACGACTCCCGCCAGAGCGGTCACCGCCGAGGCGGTTGCGGGGAACTCCGGCGTATGGTGATGGCAACGATCGAGACACAAAGACCGCATCGTGAAGCAATGACCGACCCGGTGGACCGCTGAATGGTCCTGGTGGCCAGCATTTCCATCAAATGGCACGACATTCGCAATTGACAGTGCACTCGAATTTTCACATGGTCAACCCAGCCACGTCGACGGACGATTCAGCGAATTGGAGCACGCCATGCGTGACGCGAAGCAATTTCTCGCCAAGCCTCGCGACACGCTCGACCAACCGGTTGACGAAGGGCTCATCCAAGACATTTACGCCGCCGGTTTGTTGGACGCCGCGGCGCGCGACGCGGCCCTGAACTCGCTGCACCCATCCCACCATTGGTGGCGGTGGGCCAATCGAACCCTGCTGTTTGTCGGCACGGCACTCGTGCTGGCCGGCGTAATTTTCTTCTTCGCCCATAACTGGGCGCGGATGCACACAGTTTCGAAGTTCTGTCTGATCGAGACCGCGTTATGGATTTGCGCCGCCGCCGCTTGGCGTCGCGGACTGGACACGATCAGCGGCAAGGTCTTGCTGCTGTCCGCCTCGGTCTTGGTCGGTGTGCTCCTGGCTATTTACGGTCAGGCCTATCAAACTGGCGCCGATGCCTATGAAAACTATGTACTGTGGGCCTTGTTGATCTTGTTGTGGGTTATTGTCGCGCGGTTCGCTGCGCTTTGGATCCTCTGGCTCACGGTCACCAACGTGGCATTGATCCTATTTTGGGTCCAGGTGGACGCACCGGTCGATTTTGATTTTTACTTCGGCATTTTCTTGCTGCTGGGCATCTGGAATGGCCTGGCGCTGGCCGGCAGAGAATTCGGTGCGGCCCACGGGCTGGCCTGGCTCGCCGGAGATTGGACACGGCACGTAATCTGGTTTTCGATTCTCTGCTATTTGTCAATCCCTCCGATCGCGTTGATTGTCGACGATTTCGAGGGCGGCCATGGCGAGTTGGCCGGTGCGGTGGCCCTCGCCATCACGCTCGGCGGGGGACACATTTACTTTCGCCGCATTGCTGGCGACGTGTTGTCCTTGGGGCTTGGCATCCTCGCCCTGTGCATCGTTCTGCTAACCCTGATTGGCAAGGTGTTGTTCGAAATCTCAGACGGAGCCATGGCGTTCTTGGCCTTGGGCCTCGTCGTGCTGGTTACCTCCAGCGCCGCGGCATTTTACTTGCGACACGTGTCAAGGATCATGAGTGATGACCGAAGTGACTAAACAACCGCGAACGCTGCGCGATGTGCTCTTCGATCTGACCCGTGGCGGGTTGTTGGACGAAAACGCCGTCCCACGGATCGACGCGTACCTGTCGGCGCAGCCTGTCGGCACCAGCGAGCCGTGGTTCGTCAAACTGCTGCTGGCGCTGGGTGCCTGGGTCTCCGCGATCTGCTTTGTGGTTTGCCTGGGTGTTGCCGATTTGGTACGGGAGGAACCGCAGGTGCTGTTCGCCTGGGCTGTGGGCTTTCTCGTGGCGGCGATCCTGTTGAGAAACTTGACGCGCCATGTGTTTCCACACCAGTTAGCCCTGGCACTTAGCGCCATGGGTCACTTTTTCGCCTTTTGGGGCGCCATTGACCTGAGCCCTCGTGACGCTGCCGCGGCTGCCGTGACGGGTATTGTCTTGTGCCTGGTGCTCTACCCGCTTTACCGGGATTCGCTGCATCGTTTTCTTTCGTGCCTGCTGGCCGCCGGATGTCTGACAACATGGATCGTCGTGGACGAAGTTTGGCCGCTAATCCATGTGGAGATGTTGGCCAAGGTCATTGGCATTGGGCTGGTATTCATGTATCGACCTGACCTGCGTGTCCTGCGTCCGCTCGGCTACGCCATGGCGGTCTCGGTACCGGCAAGTCTGTTCCTTGTCTTGCTCCCCGAAGACGTTTTTGCCGCCCCCTGGTGGCCAGCCAACGCGATTCTGGCGATCGCGCTGATCTGGCTCTACCGGTGGATCAGCGGCAGTTGGGGCCGAATGCGAACCGAACCGCTGATCCTGGCCGTGCTGGCCACGTTGGCGATGGCCTGCTTTACCACGCCCGGAATCCTGGCAGCGGTCGGCTTGATGGTCCTGGGTTACGCCCGGCGCGACCTCCATCTCATGGGCATCGGCGTCATCTTCTTTCCGGTGTTCATTGTGGTTTTTTACTACGATTGGCAGATTAGTCTACTGGTCAAATCCTGGATCATGGCAGGCAGCGGCGCCGTTCTGCTGGCGGCCCGCCAATACCTGAACCTACGCAATTGGGCACAGGAGTCTCTCACATGAAGTCCCTCGTATTCTGCATCGCAACCTTGGCGATTTTCGGTGTTACCAACGGCATGATTGCGCACAAGGAGACCGTGATCCGCAACGGCATCACGATGTACGTCGAATTAGCCCCCGTCGATCCACGTTCGCTGATGCAAGGCGACTACATGGCCTTACGATACGCCGGGCCAGGCGTGGTTCGTCCCACCGAGCGGCGAGGGAAATTTGTCGTCCAAGTCGATGGCAACCATGTCGCATCGTTCATCCGCATCCACAACGGTGAAGCGTTGGCGGCCGACGAACACTTGCTTCGCTATTCAAGGGGGCGACGCGGCAGGACGCGGATCGGCACCGATGCATTCTTCTTTCAGGAAGGACACGGAGCCCATTACGCCAACGCGAAATATGGCGAATTGCGAGTGGCGGCCTCCGGCGAAAGCGTGTTGGTCGGACTGCGGCACGCGGATTTTTCGGCAGCCGGGCCGAAGTCCAGCGCGACGCCTCTGGAGGATCTTCCGTCGACCTGATTTGGACACCGCCCTGGTGCCTCCCTATCAAAACAGTTCGACAATCGGCCGCCCGGATTCGACGAGTCGCCGCGGACGATTCAACGTGTCGTTGTATTCCGTGGCGGGGTCAATCCCGAGTGCATGGTAGATCGTGGCCAGCAGGTCGTACGGATGCACGGCGTCCGTTTTCGGCCAGGCCCCATGTCGATCGGATTGACCGAAAACCTGGCCCGGCCGAATCCCACCGCCGGCCGCCAGAAAGCTGTAACACTCAGGCCAATGATCGCGGCCTCCGGGCCCCACGTTATTGGTTGTCGGCGATCCAATTTTCGGCGAACGACCGAATTCGCCGATCGCGACGACCAACGTCCGCTCCAACAATCCACGTCCCGCCATATCCTCGATGAACGCCGACATCGCATGGTCGAACACCGGGCAGCGATGTTCACGGAGCATCGGAAAATTGTTGCGATGCGTGTCCCACGAGCCGTCCGGGCCCGCGACCGGCTCGTCGTCCGAACGCGCCGGCCAGGTCACCTGCACGAATCGCGTCTCCGCTTCGATTAACCGCCGCGCCAATAACAGCGACTGTCCGAACTTGGTCATGCCGTACCGCGCGCGAGTCGCCGGTGCCTCCGCTTCAAGCCGAAATGCCTCAACCGCGCCGCGGGTCTGAATCAGCGACAACGCTTGATCGTAGAATTGGTCAAACGTGGTACGAGCACTGCGGATGCCATCACAATGCGCGTCCATGACGGCCCGCAGGTCAAGACGCCCGGCGATTCGCTCGACCGTTACATCGTCCGGCAAGGTAAGCCCAGCCGGACGAAGTGGCTGCGTGGCGTCGTCATACATCGTAAATGGATCGAATGCCGCACCGTGCAGCCCCGCCGATTGCCCCACGCCGACCACACGGCCTTCTTTCACCGGCGCACCAACGGCAGCATTGCTGAATCTGCCGCGTGCTGCGGGGCGATACCGGGCCACGTTGGCACCCAGGGATGGCAGGTCTTCGCGTGACGCCGGCACGGCAAGCCCGGTCGCAGAAAAGTTCGTGGGGCCGTGACCGGTCATGAGCATGTAAATCGCCGCACCGTGGTTGCGGAGCCCCTTGGGATCCACCCCGATGGAACGCACCACCGCACAATGGTGCGTCTGCTGCGCCAGCTTGGGTAAGACTTCGCCAAACTGAAGCCCCGGCGTCTTGGTCGCAATTGGCTGGAACTCGCCACGGATCTCAGCCGGCGCATCGGGCTTGGGGTCCCAGAGATCGATATGGCTGGGTGAACCCTGCAAATAGACAAGGACGACGGAGTCCGCGGCCCCGAATCCGGCGCCGCTCGCCGGCCGCCCACCGGCAAGCGCCGGTCGTGCAGCGTTGGCCCGCCGCCGCAAGACGTCCGGCAAACCCAGACCCACCA
Organism: bacterium; assembly: GCA_030432015.1. Lineage (GTDB taxonomy): Bacteria > Planctomycetota > Planctomycetia > Pirellulales > Pirellulaceae > ARS98. The sequence goes on along the minus strand of JAUIHJ010000163.1, from coordinate 2,689 downwards.
GCGATAGTCCACCGACGGTCAACAATTCGCGCCGGGAGGGCGTGTCGCACAGTCGGCCCGCGGAATCAAGGAGAGAGAACATTGGCGTACTCGATCACAGGCTTGGAGTCTGGCTCATCATTCACGACGAAGCGCGGCGACCATCGGCCAGTCGATGTCCTCCGACGAGCTCCGGACATTCTGGCTTTCCCACATGTCAACGCCCGCCGCGTCGACCGTCAGACACCGGTGAAGTTGCGGGCGATGCATCGAGTGTAACAAGGTCACGCGCAGATCACACAAATCGGAATTCGAACCGAGCTAACTTCGAAGTTATTGGATCTTCGCGTTGACCCGCGAGTCGTCGTCGTTTACCGTCGATCAGAGGCGATTCTGTCCCGCCGCGAGGGGCATGGAAAGCGGGAATAAAGGAACGCGCCGCTTGCCTTACGAGACCTCCAATTCTGAGCAAGGAGTCTTGAAGTGAATTCCAGCTCACGATTCGAAGCGAATCTCTACCAGAACTCAAGGATCGCTCTAAATCACCTCGTTCGGCGGGGGCTGGTGATAGGGCTGACGGCAGGTGGCGTTGCCCCCCTGCTGAAACGCGGTTCGACCCGCGTCCGATTCCCAATTCAACGGGTTGTCCTGGCATGCCGCGGACTTTGTTTGCCTACCACGTTGCTCGCCGTTGCGACCACTGCCCAGGTGCACCCAGCGACCGTGGCCGCAAGTCGTGAACTGCAGGGACGGCCGGCGGTCACCGAATCGACACAACCAGGGGCCCAATCCAGCCAGTTCGTACGCGTGGTGAGACATGCCCGCTCGCGACGCGGGATCTTCCACCGAGGCCCGAATTGCCGTTCCGTGCCGCCGCCACGCAACGCCGACACCATGAGCGGTGCCGCCCGAGCTGGTCTCCCGCAAGACAACACCTCGCTGCCGCAGGAATCCGATCACCTGACCGTTGACGCCAAGCAACCTGTCAAACCGGCGGTCACGCACATCACGATCAGCCAAGACGGCCAGCTCACGTTTAACGGCAGGCCCTTGCAGCTGGAGGAGTTACGAAAAATAGAACTTACCGCGAAAAACATCGTCATCACCGTTGACGCGGATGCCCAATATGCGCGCCTGGTTGAAGTGTTGGACGCATCGCACGAGGCAGGTGCGATTGAATTCACCATCCAGGCGGCGAAGCCTTCCACGGATTCAGGAATGACAGATTCAGGAACGGCCGATTCACGAAAAGCCGATTCACGAAAAGCCGATTCACGAAAAGCCGATTCACGAAAAGCCGATTCAGGAACGGCCGATTCAGGAACGGCCGATTCGGCCGCCATCGATAAGGACGCGACGCCAACAACGGCAATCATTCAAGTCCGCGAGGAATTCCACCGATCGTATTTACGATTCCCAGAAGCGGTTGAGCGGGCCATGATGGGCGAGGCCTTGCGTTCAAGGCTGCCGAGGCGCGACGGCGACATCCTGCGTTCTCCGTCGATCGAGCGCGGCAACCTGAGGCCATTGAGGGTCCCCGTGACGCCGACTCCACTGCCAAAGAAACGCTGACCAGAAAGCGACTCATGCACATCTGGGTTGATGCAGACGCATGTCCAGGCGAAATCAAAGAGCTGCTGTTTCGTACCGCACAACGACGCCAGGTCCGTGTTACCCTGGTCGCCAATCAACACATGCGAACACCCAACTCAAAATTCATCGATTGCGTTCTGGTTCCCTCCGGAGCCAACGTTGCGGATCGACGCATCGTCGAGTTGTTGGTTGCGGGTGATCTGGTCATCACGGCCGACATTCCGCTGGCGGCCGATGTGGTGGCCAAAGGTGGCCAAGCGTTGAATCCCCGCGGCGAAATGTACACAGACCTTAATGTGGGCGAACGGCTCGCGGTCCGAAATATGCTCGATGAACTTCGCGGGGGCGGTCAGATTACCGGGGGGCCACCGAATTTCAGCGCCAAGGACAAACAAGCCTTTGCCAACCAGTTGGACCGTTGGCTCACCAGCGCGCAACGCGGATCGTGACGCGTGTCATCGTCCCAGTGAACTTAGCGTGCGACGATGACAGGACACCGAATCGTCGGATTACTCATCACGAATCCGCAGAGTCGGTTGCGGCCGCCACGACTCGATCTCGTCCCAGGGCCACAGCGGACGCGGGATATTGGCAAATGGCTGCTTCCAAAACTCCGAGGGTGCGCAGCCTGGTGCGGCGACGCAATAGATGGCCGCCGCGCGCGACTCATAGACGGCTCGGAATCCACAGGGGCTCTTGGCCACAACGACTGAGGCCGCATATGGGTCAAAGCCGGCCGCTTGGAATAATTCGGGCGCGAAATGCGGACCGCTGCGGGACGTCGCAATGACGCAGATGTTTTTCTGACGGAGTACGGCGGCAGGCCCCATTTCGATCGGCATGTTCTTGCCGATATGCCCGGTCATGGTAAACCTCGCATCAAAGCAGGACTGCACAATCCCGTCGAACTGCAGCCGCATTCCAAAGCGATGGTCCAGGATTCCGCCCAAGGGCGTCGTCAGTGGCATCCCCACACCAACCGCTTCGGCAGCGGTCACCACTTCCGGCGCGACAACGGTCACCAAGACCTCCCGCGGCCAGTCGTATTTCATTAGCTCGTGCAAGATCCAGACACTGTCTCCTGGCGCACCGGACGTTGTCGCATCCGCCGCATCGC
>JAUIHJ010000162.1 GCA_030432015.1 bacterium | reverse complement strand
CCGTCCACAAGTCAGCCACACCGATCCTCGATCGACGGTCGATTTGGCACGCGCCGCGTTATCAGCCGGCCAGTATGAGCGGGCGGCGGAACTGACCGCCACCATGACCGAACACGAGCGAGCCGCATGCCTGCATGTCAAAGCACTTGCCAATACCGATACCGACCTCGCGCAAGCGGCCTGCGAAAACATCCTCGCGCGGCACCCGCTTTCACCGGAACTACACTACCTGCACGCCATCCTGCTGATGGAGCAACGGCGCGACGACAAAGCGTTGGCCATGATCCGGCGCGTGCTGTTTCTGGACCGATCCCAGGTGATGGCCCACGTGACGCTGGGGACGCTCCTGCGGCGCGGCGGCGAATCGACGGAGGCGTGCCGGGCGTTTCGCAATGCGCGCGACTTGTGTCGTGCAGAAGACTCGGAGCGTCATGTGCCGCTTACCGAAGATGAGACGTTCGGTTCTGTTTGCCGTTCGGCCGAAACACAGCTCGCATCGCTGTGTGAAGGCACGGAGGCGAAACGATGAGCCCAGCATCACCAGTGGCCGACGCGTCGTTCAACTGGGACGACGCCAAACGGCGGTTGCGAGAACTCGCCCACGCGATTGACCCGACGCGGCTTGATTCCGCCGAACAACAGCGGAACATCTTGGACCAGCGGGCCCGCGAATTGGCCGTCCCGCTGCCGGCGGACGCCGACACGACGGACGCGATTGAAATCCTTAAGTTTGAGATGGGGGGCGAACGGTACGCGCTCGAGACGACGGCAATCCTCGAACTAAAACGCGTGACCTCGCTGACGCGTGTGCCCGGCTGTCCGGCGTTTGTCCGCGGCATCACCAATCTACGCGGCGGCGTCTTGGCGATCATCGATTTGTGCACCTTGTTTCAGATGACTGCCAAGCCCCAAGACGAGCCCTGGATGCTGGTCCTGGGAGATGATCGGGCGGAATTCGGCATCATCATTGACGACGCGGCCGACGTCGACTCGATGAACACCCGCAGTATCTTTCCGCCACCGGCCTCCTTGCCACTGGTCCAGCGCGAGTTGCTTCGCGGCGTTACCGCGGATGCCATGCTCGTGCTCGATGGGACCGCGCTGCTGGATGACCAACGACTAGTGATTGACGAACCATGAGCTGCAACCTTGAGGTAGTGAGATGACGATCCGTGAACGACTGAGTTCGATTTCCTTGCGGTGGCAGATCTGCCTGCTGATCGGGATCGCGCTGATTGCCTGCCTGGCCATCACGACCACCGTGGCGTTTTCCAAGAGCAGCACGATCATTACCGACCTTACCTTGGACAAAGTCATGTCTGAGACCAAAGGCGCCGCCAGCCTGCTCGAACGATTCGTTGTCGTTACGCGCCTCGATGTCATCAACACGCCGAAGGTCCCGCCAATCCCAGGCCTCGTTCGCTGCTGGGACAACGATGGCAAGACGGATCCGGTCGATGCATCGACGATCGAGGATTGGATGGAGCGTCTGCAGGAGATCTTAACGGCTCAGATGAAGGTCCATGCGGAACGACGGGCCTGCGAGGTATTTGATGCCGACGGTGAAACCGTGCTCCAGTTGACGAAGCTGGGCGACGAAATTCAACGCACTTCGGTGCCGCTCCCCAATGTGGCTGATCGCGAGTTCTTTCGCCGGTCGCTCGCGCTGCCGGAGGGCCGAGCTTATATCGACCCGATGCACCTCGAAAACGGTAACGCGGTCGTCAAGTGCTCGACCCCGTTCTTTGACACCAAAGGGAAGCCTCGCGGTGTATTCTCGATCACGTTGGACGGGCAGACGATCTTGGAACTCGCCGCTCGGGAAATCAGCTCCGGCCTGGTCGACATTGTGGACGACCGAGGAATGTACCTTTATAGCGCCAACAACAAGAATCTCTTTCGTGCCGATGCCAATCTCTTTGGAGACGATCAGCCGGTCCGCGCAGAAGCGCTGAAGTCATCGGGTGTCACCTATAAGCAATATGTTGCCGGCGGCCTCTGGGAGGGACCAGGCGTGCTGGCGACATTTCACAAGGTCCCCTATGACACCGCCGACGAGTCGCGATTCTGGATGGTCGCATCCAGCGTCGAGGCAAGTCATGCGCTGCGGCAGGCACGGTCGCTGGCGTGGTCGTTTCTTTGGGTGGGCTTAATTGTGCTCGGCGTCGCTGGGCTGGTCGCCTTTCTGGTTTCCGGAGGCATCACGGCGCCGCTGGAGTCCCTAACCCGCGCCGCGAATCAAATTGCCGCCGGTGACCTGGAGACCGAATTGCCCAACGTCAAGCCGCTGGGAGAAGTGAAAACCCTGTATGGATCGCTGGGCGACATGACCACCAGCCTCCGGCAAATGATCGACCACGCGTCGGCCCAGGAAGCGCGGACTCTGGCGATTTTTAACTCCACCGCCGATGCACTGGCGACACTTGACGAACGAGGCAAGGTCCTCGCCTGCAATGAGGCCGCCGAGCGGCTTTTCGGCAGGGAACGCCGCGAGATCGTCGGCAAAAAAGCGTCCGTCTTCGTCCCGGCCCTTTACAATGAAAACGCACGCTACGAACCGAGCGACTTGGCACGTGGCGAAACGCGGCAAATTGGCGGAGAGTCGGACGTGATCGGATTTCGCCACGACGGCCAGGAAGTTCCGCTCTCCCTGCGCGTCACCGAAATGGACCACATGGGCGAACGCCTCTACATCGCAACGATGCAGGACATTACCGAACGAAAGCGTGCCGAGCAGCAGCGGGAGAATCTGTTCGCGGCGATTCGCGACGCTGTCAGCCGTTTGGCGGCCGGCACGCGCGACATCCTGGCCACGACGACGCAGCAAGCGACCGGAGCGCAACAGCAGGCCGCCGCCGTATCGCAAACCGTCGCCACGGTCGACGAAGTTGCCCAGACCGCAGATCAGGCAGTGCATCGAGCCGGTATCGTGGCCGAAGCCGCCAAACAGGCGGATACGGTCGGCAAGGCAGGTCGCAAAGCCGTCGAGGAGTCGGTCGCTTCGATGGACGCCGTCCGCGAGCAGGTCCAGTCGATCGCGCAGAACATCCTGTCCCTGGCCGAACGCGCCCAAGCCATCGGAGAAATTATTGCCACGGTCAGTGACATTGCGGAACAGACCAATGTCCTGGCCTTGAACGCCGCCGTCGAAGCGTCACGGGCCGGCGAACACGGCAAAGGATTCGCCGTGGTCGCCAGCGAAGTCAAAGCGCTGGCCCAACAATCCAAGAAGGCGACCACCCAGGTTCGGCAGATCCTGGGGGAAATTCAACATGCCATGAATACCGCAGTCCTGTCGATTGAGAAGGGAACCGATTCTGTCAACAAAGCCGGTGATGTCGTGACGCAAACTGGCGGCACGATCAAGACGCTGGAGGAAATGCTCAGCCAGTCGGCAAGGACGGCGTCGCAGATCTCGGCATCCTCAGGACAGCAAGCAACCGGTGTCATTCAGCTTAACGAGGCCATCAAGAACATCGACCGTGTCACGCAGCAGAATGTTGAAGCGATTCGGCAAATCGAGGCCTCCGCACATAGCTTGAACGCGCTCAGCAACGAATTGGCCGGCCTGACGTCGTCCGAATCGTGAGCACACCCCAAGTCGAAACAAGAGACGGAGACTTTCGCCGGCCACGACGTTTACCGGCCGCGCGGCTGAACCTGGTGACATGATGGTGGATCGAGAAAAACTTGCCCGACGCCTGATGGCAACCTACCTGGAAGAACTCCAGGAGCACGTCGGCTCGTTGAATCGCAATCTTCTGGCCATGGAAGAAGGCCCCGCGCCAGACGAGCAACCCGAACTTTACAACCTGCTCTTCCGCGCCGCCCACAGCTTGAAAGGGGCTTCGCGCGCCGTCAACGTCGAACTGATTGAGAACGTCTGCCACCAAATGGAAGAGGTGCTGGGGGCGGCACGTGACGGGAAACTGGAACTCAAGCCCGCCCACTACGTCGTCCTGTTCAAAGGTGTCGACGGAATTGAAGACGCGGGCAACCGCCTACGCGAGTCGCGTGACCTGTCCGATTCGCCATTGCTTGAACTGCTACCCGAGTTGACTGCGGCAGTCGCCGCTGATTTTTCGCCATCCGATGCAGCGTCTCCGTCGGGACCGGAGTCCCAGTCAAAACCGGAGCCAGTGCCGTCGACCACGTCCGATTCTCTTCCCACCGATTCTCTTCCCACCGATTCTCTTCCCACCGAATCGCAACCCCCTGAATCGCAGCCCCCCGAATCGCAGCCCGGATCCCCGGCCGCCACCGCGGCGCAGCGCACCCAACCGAAACAGGCAGCCCTTTCCGCGACTGCCGGCGTGCCGGTGCCGAAAGCGGAAACGGCGTCTCCTCCAGCCACTCCCCCCTCCCCCAATCCGACGACCGACCACGTGCCCCAATCGAAACCGCGGGTGAAGGCGAAGAAGGCCGCACGCAAACCGCGAAAACGTGCCGCCAAGAAACCTGCCGCGAAACGGGCCAAGAAAGCCGCTCCAAAGTCATCCCCGCGAGTCACTTCGTCCGACGCCGCCGACACGCGCCCGGCCACCACGTTGGGTGATGGCACCGCGCCCAGCGATACGGGGGAGCGTTCGATCTCCGCGGCTTCGGCAACAACACGACGTGCGGCATCCAATTCGGCGTCCCCTTCTGCATCAATTCGCGTCTCCGCCGAGAAGCTTGATGCGTTGTTGGCGCAGAGTGGCGAACTGCTGGTGGCGCGGCGCCGCGTCCAATCGCGTGTCGGCGACATTGAAGACCTGCGCGACATGGTGACCGAGTGCCGCACCGAGTGGCGGGCGACGGCGAAACCGCTGGAAGCGTTGACCAACAAAGGAAGTCAGGCCAGCCAGGTCGAATTGCAGCGGCTGCTTGAAACCATCAACCTGAACCGCGAAGCCTTGACGCGTCTGGAGCGAGGTCTGGAGCGTGTCGGAACGCGTTTGTCTCGCGATGGCGGCCTGCTGAATCAGGCCTGTACCGCGCTTGAGGACGAGGTACATCGTGTTCGGATGTTGCCATTTGCCGAAGCGTGCGGGGGCCTGGAGCGGGCCGTTCGCGATGTCGCCCGGGCAACGGGCAAAGACGTTCGATTGCAGATCGGTGGCAAAGACGTTGAACTCGACCGGGCAATTCTCGAAGGTCTCAAGGACCCGTTGATGCATCTCGTTCGCAATGGGGTCGACCACGGGATCGAGACCCCTGAACAGCGACTCGCTGCGGGGAAGTCGGCTGAAGCGACGCTCACGGTTTCCGCTTCGATGCATGGCGGTCAGGTGGAGATCATCGTCGAAGACGATGGACAAGGTTTTGACATCGAGCGGATTCGCGAGAAAGCGCGGGCCCAGGGCCTTCCGCAGCCGAACGACGATCAAGCGGTCGCCAAACTGGTCTTCATGGCCGGTTTCTCAACCGCGGCGACGGTCACGAATATCTCCGGTCGTGGAGTCGGGCTGGATGTCGTACAGGCTCAAATCGAAGCGTTGCAGGGATCGGTCGACCTCGAGTATACCGCGGGGCTGGGCTCGCGCTTCACCCTGCGGTTGCCGCTGACACTCACCACGACCCGCGCCATCATGGCACGGTCTGGGCAACAGACTTACGCAATTCCGACCGTCAATGTCCAGCAGATTCTGCGGATCGCGCCCACCGAGGTGCATACGATCGGCGGCCGCCATGTGCTGGCACTGGGAGGACCACCGCTCCCGGTCGCCAGACTCGCCGATACACTCGGGATGGAACATGCGGACGACGCATCCGATGACGCCAAATTATTGGTCGTCGTGATGGGATCTGGATCCATATCCGCTGCCACCATCGTGGACGAACTTCTGGCCGAACAGGAAATCACCATCAAACACCTGGGGAGGCGAATCCGGCACATTCGGCACATTTCTGGAGGAACCCTGCTCCCGTCCGGAGAAATCGCCTTGGTCCTCAACGTCGCCAACCTGATCCGCACGCAGCTTAGTGACGGGGTGCCCGCGCCGATTGTTCCTCGCGAAACGAAGCCGGTCGAAGCGGCGCCGCGACGGCTCCTGGTTGTCGACGATTCTGTGACAACCCGCGCGCTGATGCAGGCCATTCTCGAGTCGGCTGGCTTCAACGTGCAGACCGCCGCCGATGGTCGTTTTGCCCTGGAAAAGCTGGACCAGGGAAAGTTCGACCTGGTCGTCAGCGACGTCGATATGCCGAGGCTCAATGGGTTTGGATTGACCGAGGCGATCCGCAAGTCGGACCGCCTGGCACGGACACCGGTGATTCTCGTCACATCGCGAGGCACGGATGAAGACAAGGCCAGAGGAATCCAGGCAGGTGCCGACGGGTATATTGTGAAGGCCGACTTCGAAGGCCACAGTCTTGTAGAAACGATTCAACAGTTGCTGTAAGCCACTTGATGTGGAGCCCCGCATCCGAAAGCACGTCGCATGCTTCGTGTCCTAGTCGTCGACGATTCCCCCACCGCACGCGCGCTGATCGCCGCGATGCTGCGGGAAGACGACGCGATTACCGTCGCGGGAGAAGCCGTCAGCGGTGAAGAAGCAGTGCGGATGACCGCCGATTTACGGCCGGACATCGTCACGATGGATATCCACATGCCGAAGATGAGTGGGTTCGAGGCAACCAAGCAGATCATGATGGCCACCCCCACGCCGATCGTGATTGTTTCGTCGGACACGACGGTGGACGAGGTCGCCACGGGGATGCGGGCGTTGCGCGCGGGTGCTTTGACCCTGTTGCGCAAGCCACCGGGGCCCGAGTCCGCGGACTATGCAGAGGCCTGTGCGGACTTGATCGAAACGGTCAAGTCGATGGCAGACGTCAAAGTCGTGCGTCACTTTCGTCCGCCCGCGCCGCTGGAACCGATTTGCGACTTGGGAACGCCGGGTTCGGAAACGTCTGCCGACGATGCATCACCGCGAATTACGCCGGTGCTCGATCCTCACTCTGCTGACGCCGCGGCCTGGGGTGTCATCGCACTGGCCGCCTCAACGGGCGGACCGCCCGCAATCCAACAAGTCCTGGCCGCATTGCCGCTTGACTTCCCCTTGCCAATTCTGGTCGTGCAACACATTGCCAAGGGATTTACCGACGGGTTTGCCAGGTGGCTTGACACGACGGTGCCTCTGCCGGTGAGGACGGCCGAGCCGGGCGTCCCGCTCCGCGCCGGACAGGTCTACGTCGCGCCGGAGGACGGACATCTGGGTGTCTCACCAGCACGTCTGATCGAAATCTCCGCCGCGCCCCCAATTGCCGGGTTTCGCCCGTCCGCAAGTTTCTTATTCAATTCCGTGGCCGGGGTATTTCGCGAAGGGACTTTGGCCGTCATCATGACCGGCATGGGCTCCGATGGCGTCGGAGGATTGCGGGCCGTCAAACGACACGGCGGAATGGTCGTCGCCCAGGATGCAGCGACATCCGTCGTGTTTGGCATGCCGGGAGCAGCCCTCGACGCCAAGGTCGTCGACCAGACTTTGGGCGTGGACCAAATCGCGCAGAGGATTCAACAATTCACGAGACAGCGAACGTGCCGCTAAGCATCGATCGAGCAATCGATCTCCGAAGGTATCGTCGCGATCTCCGCCAGACGGCGGATGTCCACGCTCTGGCGGGCGCGGCGACGACACATGATATCCGATCGTCTCTCAGGCGCCGGCCCCTGGTCACCTTGCGATACAGTCTGGCCGCCCGCCCAACGATTTATTACACCGCCGGTTGCAAGAAAGGGTGAACGCATGCCACGCGTGTTAATCGCCGAAGACAGCATGACCCAGGCCATTCAGTTTCAAATCATGTTGGAGGAGGCGGCTTATGAAGTTGCCCATTGCATCAACGGCGCGAAGGCCCTGGAAGCAATCGACGAAATTCGACCGGATGTGGTCCTGACTGACATGGATATGCCGGAGATGAACGGACTGGAGTTGGTCAGTTCCCTGCGGTTTCAATACCCTTCGATTCCGACCATCCTGATGACCGCCAATGGATCGGATGAACTCGCCGTGCGGGCCCTGGAAGAAGGTGCCGCCGCGTACGTCCCCAAAGCGCGGCTCGACGAAATGCTGCTAAGCACCGTCGAGCAAGTTCTGGGGCTGACGCGTGCGGACCGCGACTACTCCCATCTGATCGACTGCCTCCAGCATAATACGTTTGATTTCTTGCTCCCCAATAACCTGGCGTTGATCGATCCGTTAGTCGACCTGATGCAACAAATGCTATCCGGTATGAGTCTTTGTGATACGGTTGAACGTGTTCGTGTTGGCATGGCCTTGGAGCACGCCCTGGCGAACGCCATGCTGCATGGCAACCTTGAACTCAGCCGCGCACAACTCGCTGAAGAAACTGAGACCGGAATTGAGGGACTGCGGAGCGAAGTCGAAGACCGTCAGATGCAGGCTCCGTACTGCGACCGTCGAGTTCGCTTTCAGGCCACCATGTCGCCAGAGGAAGCGACGTTTGTGATTTGCGATGAAGGAGCCGGATTCGACACCTCCATGGTGCCGCGATCGGGTGACGAGCGAGTATTAGAACGCGACGGTGGACAAGGTCTGCTGCTGATGGCGACGTTCATGACCGAAATGCATTTCAACGATCAAGGCAATCAGGTGACACTCGTCAAGCGGCCGCGTCTTTCGGGCAGAGACCGGTGAAGGCGCCAGCGGCGTCGCGCGCCGTTGTTAAAGTTGCGATTTTTCTTGACGGGCATCGGTTACTTGTAACCCGACGTGTCAGTCTTGAAGTCTTGAAGTTATGCCGTTGCTAATGCCGCAGGCATGTCAGCTTGCAGCCTGCGGTACCACGCCCCAGAGATCGGTCGCCTGATTGTGTAAGGGCCGCGTAGCGGTTGCAGGGGTCCGCCGCAGCAAGGATCTCCCGGCGACGCAGCCTTGGCTCGCCCGCCAATGACCAGATGCGGTTTACGCCCGGGCAGCGCGATTCAGTGCGGCCTCGATTTCGCCTTCAATGACGCTCAGCGGATTGAGTGGACTCAGCGGGTCGTCGTACGGCGTCACCGCGTTGGTTCGCGGGTCCCAGTGCACCGGCCCGTATCGCGCCGGAGCAGGCAGGCCACCCAGGATGTGCCCCATGGCGTCCCCCTGATTGAAGTGCCAGAACTCGTACGGAAAGTGGATAAAGCCGCGGGACTCCATCATCGCCGTGATGTCCAATCGATTTCGCAGGTCGTCCTCCGCGACAAAGGGCGATCGCATGGGCGTTCGCTCGCTCATCTCCAGATACGGATTTCCGCGCCACACCTCGCTCCCGTCGTCGCGACGCAGCACGGAAATGTCGACGGCAGACCCGGACATATGGGTACCGATCTTGGGAATATTGGCGATGAGAACAATCGCACGGCGAAATACCATTTCCGCCGGCGGCACCTGCCCGCCATACTCCCAGATACACTTCGCCAGGATGGCGTCAAACAACTCAGGCTTGCGGACCAGGCTGCTCTGCATCTGTTGCGACCGAAAGCCATCTTCGATCTTGAGAATCCAGCCACGTTCATTCATGTCACGACCGACGGCAATGAGATCCTGGACCAGGCCCTCACGAATGAAGAAGACCCGCTCGATTTCGCCTGCGATCTTCGATGTCGAAAATTGCATCTCGACACCAGCGGAGGCCGCCTCGTCGCGAATCGAGGCAAAGCCCTCGCCACAATCGTGAACCTCATACGGCAATACGACCTGAATCAAGTCGTATCCCATTTGCATCTGCTCGGCCCAGTAGGCGCGTCGCGCCGCGTCGTCGTGATCAGTCATGGCTTATTGTTTCTCGGTATTTTTTTCGGCGGCGGCAGCTTTATGAAGACGCTCACGCCGCTGGACGTCTTGGGGGTGTTTGGAAAACGACTCGAATACATCGCCCATGACACGATCCGCGAGACTGCCGAGTTCCGCCAGGAGGATGGCTTCGGCGGCTGGCGTGAGCCGGGAAGTATTCGGTTCGTAGCCGCCAACCTCGTAGGCATCCGCGGTGGCGATGTAGCCGAGATTTCCGTTGGCATAGCCGATAATGATGGGGATCGCCCGGTCCGCAATCGCCCTTTCCAGCTTGAAACCATATTCAACCATCGGTTCACCCGGCATCGTCAGCAACAGATACGGGCCGATTTTGATCGCCTGCAACTCCGCCGAAATGCGCCCCTCCTTCCCGGGCAATGAGACGACGGTGCTGGCCGAACGGATCGCGTAATATGTCGGTCGGTCGCGCAGTTGCTCGCGAGTCACGCCCCGTGCCAAGGTCCGCACAACCGCGCTCCCCAGATCGCGCCCTGCCCATTGGATATCCGCCTCGTCGGCACAGCGGTAGGGAAAACCGGGCAGGTTGGGTCGGATGTCTCCCGCGCACCCCTGGAGGAACAGAGAATGCGTTTGATTGGCATAGCACATCTCGACAAAGGTCTGTGCCTCGCCGGGGAAGTCCGCACTCATCTTGGGGTAGCCGTTGGGGTACGGCTGCGATCCCTTATCACCCCAGGTGAAAAAACACGGATGGCACACGGCATGCATAATGACCGCCAATGGGGTCAATGAGTCGCCGTCGTCGAACCGCAGCACCTTGACCCGGGGGTCGTTGACTCCTTCAGAATTGAGCCGCACAACCGCACGACCGTTGATCACTTTACGCCGGTTAATGCTGAACCCAATGCGATCTTCGCCATATCCGACGGTCACCGGCCGCAGACCGCCCGCCGCCTGTCGCGCGGCCCCACCGAGCGCGTCGATCAAGGCCCTGCCCCACTTCGAATTTGCCTCAAAGCTCGGCCCGGAATGATTGTGCGAAGCGGCAACCAGGATGTTTGCCGCGGGCACACCGGCCTCCTTCTCGATGCGGTGCCGCGCCAGCGTGACCATCTCGTCCCAGGCGCCAATGGTATCGAGCGTGACGAGGGCCACCTTCGTCTCGCCATCGTCCAGCACCAGCACTCCGGCGCGGAGCGGATCACGAACCCCGAAAACCTTCCGCCGATGCCCGGTCACCATCACGCCCTCGGTCTGGTCCGGTGTAATATCGACCTTGGCTACACCGGCGCGGAGATTTGACGTCACCGGAAACCGGCCATCTTCGGCTGCTTCCATGCCATTGGGAAACGAAGTCCAAGTCACGATCAGCGTGGAAACAATGATGATGGCGACGCGTAATGTCATAAGGGTCATAACGCCGAGGCTCCTGTTGCCGGTTGGGTGTTGGTGCAATTATAAACGTTGATGTTGAAGGCGAGCGACCATCTCGCCATAATTAGTGCGACGTTGCCAACGGCCTGCCGACCTTCGTCCGCCCCGCCTGTTACCACAGCCCGCCTCCAGAATGACGTCGCAACCCGCCCGCCGGGATAATTGCCGGGTGTTTGTGCACCGTTCCCAGCCATCTCCCCCTGACCCGAGGAACTTCCATGCCGCGCAAGACGACCAGCTGCCAAGGCCCGCAATCACGCCGCGGATTCTTACAGGCCGGCTTCCTGGCACTCGGCGGCCTGGGCCTGGGCGACCTGTTGCGGCTGCGGGCAGCTGCCCAAGAAGCAACGCCAGCGGACACGTCGATCATCCTGATCTGGCTGCAAGGTGGGCCCAGTCACATGGAGACGTACGATCTGAAACCGGAAGCACCGGCCGACTATCGAGGTGAGATGCGACCGATCGAAACGAATGTCCCAGGTATCGACATCTGCGAGCTGCTGCCCCTGCACGCACGGATCGCGGACAAGTTCACGATTATTCGTTCCATCTCGCACGGCTTTGCGAATCATGCCGGCGGCGCGGGAAGGTTCCTATCTGGCCGCGACCCCCTGCGTCCGCTCGACCCCATCGCGCAGTTCCCGACGATCGGGACCATTGTCAATCGGATTCAGGAGTCCCGGGATGTCGGCGTCCCGAATTACGTAGCCAACGCCAACCGTGTTTATGGCGGCGGAAGTTCGTACCTGGGCGAGGCGAACCTGCCTTTCGTCGTCGGCCGCGACCCGAATGCCGAGAACTTCTCGGTGCCGAATCTGGGAGTTTCCGGCAACCTCAAGAATCGGCTCGACGATCGAGTCCAACTGCTGAATTCATTTGACGACATGCAGCGGGGCATCGAGCGAACCGGTTCACTGGCCGCGATGGACAAGTTCAACGCCCGGGCCTTGAGCCTCCTCACCAGCGACCGTGCGAAACAGGCCTTCGACATTGCTCAAGAAGACGATCAAACGCGCGACAAATATGGGCGTCACAAGTGGGGACAACGGGCTTTGCTGGCACGCCGACTGGTCGAAGCAGGCGTCTCGTTCGTGACGATGCAGATGCAGAATCCGCAAG
>JAUIHJ010000161.1 GCA_030432015.1 bacterium | reverse complement strand
AACGTTCGACTACATCTCGCCGGAACAAGCCCGCGATCCGCGAAGCGCGGATGTGCGCAGCGATCTCTACTCGCTTGGCTGCACCCTGTACTACATGCTGACCAGTATGCCGCCGTTTCCCGAAGGGACGGTGCTCCAGAAGCTACTCAGCCACAACAGCGACCCGCCGCCGGACCCGCGTGAGTCACGCCCGGAGATTCCCGAGGCCGTCGCTGCGATCACCTGTAAATTGATGGCCAAGCAGCCCGGCGCGCGACACGCCACGCCACGCGCGCTGATTAATGAATTGCTGGAAGTCGCCGACGAACTGGGGATGGCCGGGATTGCCTCCCGCGCGACGCTGGCGCGACGCCCACCCGCTTGGTGGGATGCCGCTCAAGTCTACCTTCCCTGGGCGATTCCGTTGGTCGCATTGGTTCTGGCCGCGGCGGGCCTGGACGTCTTCTGGCGATCCGAGAGCGCCGGTGCGCAGCAGCCCCAACCGCCGGTCCTGGCGTTGGCGCCTGTCAAGCCGGCCTCACCACAACAGGGCCCGACCGAATTGCCGCCAGACGTCACTGCCGCCCCACCAAGGACCTCGCCGCCAGCCGACCGGGATGCTTCGTCCGGGCGCGATGCCGAACCGGCCGACGCGGCCCCCGCCGTGCCCCCAATCACCGACGCATCGTCCGCGCGCGATGCGGAGGCACCGGAGATGCCCACCGGGTCCGCAACGTCGGAAGATGCGGCGCCAATGCCGGTCCGCGCGTCGCCAACCCGCAGCGACGCGCCGGTCGAGACGGCAACACCGGCCGACGCAGAACCGGCCAAGACGGACGCAGGCGCCGCGCCTGCGACTCAGGAGAACGAACCGGTGCGCCTGATCGTGGGCCGGCAGGAAGACTTTTCCGATGGCGCCCTGGTCGTGTCGACCTTGGAGGCAGCGTTCAAAAAGACGAAGGAAATGACCGACATTGACGTGATCGAGCTGGCATTCGATACGCGCGATGTGGCCCCGTTTTCCGCCACAATCAGCCGCCCCTTGACGGTCAGGCCGGCGCCCGGATACCGCCCGCAATTGACGTTCCTTCCCGGAAACTCAGCGATCTCGACCGACAAGCCAATGATGCGGTTGACGGGCGGTAAACTGACCTGGGAGAAGACCCATTTTCAGATTCAGATGCCATACGAACCGATGGATGGCTGTTCGCTGTTTTCACTCGATCAAGTTGACACGATTGCACTCCACGATTGCTGGCTGACGCTGCGCAGCGAGTTCGATAGTACAGCGGCGTTCTTCTCGGTCCGCGGCCCCCGCCGGATGATGCCCGACCCGGACGAAGGGCTGCCAATTATCAAGTCGCCCAGCATCCAACTATTGCGTTGCGTGGCCCGCGGCAAGGCCACCCTCGTCCAGGCAACCGAAGGACTGCCGTTCTGGCTTTCGTGGGAGGAAGGTCTGTTTTCGTCGTCACAGCGGCTAATTGAATCGAGCGGGTTGCAGCGTGCCGGCGGCGCGGAAATGATTTCCGTCGACTTGTACCGAGTGACGGTCTCCAGTGCGCTGGGACTCTGCCGCATTGTCGTCGACGATGTCGCCCCGGCAATCCCGACACTCGACCTGACGTGCAATCACTGTGTCGTGCGGGTTGATCAGAATGCGCCGCTGATCGAACACGATGGTGTTTCCACGGTCGCCAAGGCTGAATCTCGGCTTGATCGCCGGGGCCAACAAAATTTCTACGAGGCAACGACGGACGTGATCTGGCGGATCCATTCGTTGAATGACGGGGTGCAAACCTACCACTGGGATGATCGTGGCGATCAGACGGACGCACGATGGTTCGCAGAAACCTCTTCGGAACGTGTTGTTCGCTGGGACCACTCTCCCGCTCAGCGGCCGGATCGCGAGTCCGAACATACGCCAGCCGACTTCCGGCTGGATGAAAGCCAGCGCAAGAAGGCCGGCTTCGACGAATTGCGACTCGGGCCACCTGGGCCAGCCAACGACGCGCAGGCCAATGCGGCGCCGTAGTCCATGGTCTCGAATGCTGGCGGCACGTGAGGCAACCGCCAAACTGCCGTGGTACGGCGTGGGCGAATGGTGGCGTCCGAGTCGAGTCCGCGAATTGTCCATGCGGATTCAGTTGTCGTCCGAAGTTGGCACGCCCTGCTACCCGAGGTCAGGCGTTTCCCAATCCAGTGCCACATCCTGGCACAGCGCCGCATGCGTGATGGCACCCACGCTGATCCGGTCGACCCCCGTCGCAGCGATCTCAGCGACGGTGCTTAGCCGAACTCCACCCGACGCTTCCAGAACCACGTCACCTGCCGCGATATTGCGACGGCGCACCGCTTCGGTCAAGGTATCAAGCCCCATATTATCCAGGAGGATGATGTCGGGCCGCGCACTGATCGCGACCTCGAACTGCGCCAGCGTATCGACTTCGATTTCGACCGGGTAGTCCGCGGCCTTGGCGGCACCGTAGTGCTGCGACAAGAATGCACGGGCCTGCGTGACCGCGGCCGCCGGATCAAGGTTGGCATGTGCAAGATGATTGTCCTTAATCAGGATCGCGTCGAAGAGTCCGGTTCGATGGTTGTGGCCACCACCACAGCGAACGGCATACTTTTCCAACCGCCGCCACGCCGGAGTGGTCTTGCGAGTGTCGTAGATCTGCGCCGCCGTTCCGGTGACGGAGTCGACGAAGCGTCGGGTGAGCGTCGCGATCCCGCTGAGTCGTCCGACCAGGTTCAGCAGAATCCGTTCGGACATTAGCAGGTCACGTGTTGAACCCGTCAGGCGGCCGAGCGGTGTTCCAGCCGCGACCAAATCGCCGTCGCCCACGTGCGGATCCCAGGCAACATCGACCTGCATCTCTCGCAGTGCCACTTCGACGGCGCGGAGGCCCGCAACGACTCCCGCATCGCGGGCGATAATCCGGGCGCTGCCCCTAGCCGTCTCGGCGACCAGCGCCATGGTCGTCAGGTCGATTCCGCGCCCCAGATCTTCGCGCACGGCCAGGCGGATCAACTGTCGACAGTCGTCGATCGTCTGCGCGTTCCAAGCGACCACGTCAAAATCAGCCTTGCCCATCGCGTTCTCCCGTGCATTCAACAAACTGCCCGTGCAATCGACGAACTGGCAGTGTGACCGTATCATAATGGTTTGCGAGATTTCCTACAGGGACGGCACGGGGTGGAAATCGAGCGTCATTCCCCCGGCCCGTGCCCTATCCGCCCCATGATTGAAGCTGTGAATGCGAAATCGCCTGATCGTCCGGAACTACCACCTGCCGCGGTGTGGCGGCGGCTGGAACTAAGCAAATCCGATCGCTCGTGCATCGCGTTCTTGGCCACGGCGGCGTTGGTCGCCATTGGTTTTAGTGCCATCCGATTCAACAGTGACGGTCGCGGCGTCGTCGACCTCCGCCAGCCGGTTGCCCGGCATCATCTACAACGGTCGGTCGTTGGCTATCAAGTGGACGTCAATCGAGCCGCGTGGCCGGAGTGGACGCTGCTGCCTCGGATTGGCGAGACGCTTGCGCGGCGGATCGTCGACGCACGCCACAAGCACGGTCCGTTTTCCTCGCACGACGACTTACGTCGTGTCGCGGGCATCGGCCCGAAAACACTCGCTTCGATGCGACCGTACCTGCTTCCGATCAACGGTTCACCAGGACCGTCCGCAAGCGTCGATGTCAACCATCGCTGATGCCCCATCGTCCCGCCCTCTGCCTCCAGGTTACCCGCAGCCATTATGAAATTTGACCTCCAGGCCCCCTACGAACCGGCTGGCGATCAGCCCAAAGCGATCGCGGCACTGACTGCGGGCCTCCAAGAAAACAAACGCGATCAGGTCCTGATGGGCGTCACCGGTTCGGGAAAGACGTTCACCATGGCGAACGTCATCCAGGCGGTGCAGCGCCCGACGCTGGTCATCTCGCACAACAAGACGCTGGCAGCTCAGTTGTTTTCTGAATTCAAGGAGTTTTTTCCGCACAATGCGGTGCACTACTTCGTCAGTTACTACGACTATTACCAGCCAGAAGCGTACATCCCGCAGCGCGATATCTACATCGAAAAAGACGCCTCGATCAACTCAGAGATTGATCGCCTGCGACTCGCCTCGACCAGTTCTCTGGTCAGCCGGCGAGACGTGATTATTGTCGCCAGCGTCTCCAGCATCTACGGGCTGGGTTCGCCCGATGACTATAAAGAAATGATGGTGGCATTGCGGAAGGGGCAATCCATCGATCGTGACGAAATGTTGATGAAGCTGGTAGACATTCAGTATCAACGGAACGATGTCAGCTTCGAGCGCAGCCGTTTTCGAGTTCGCGGCGATTGTGTCGAGCTATGGCCATCGTACGAAGAGTTTGCCTATCGCATCGAATTCTGGGGCGACGAAGTCGACAAACTCTCCTACATCAATCCGACCAGCGGCGAGTGCATTTCGAATCAGGAAGAGCTGTTTATCTATCCTGCCAAGCATTTCGTGCTGCCCGAAGAGCGGATCGCCAACGCCATCGAACAGATCAAGCAGGAACTGGAAGATCAGCTCGAAAAGTTTCGTGAACAGGGAAAGCTGCTGGAGGCCCAACGCCTTGCGGCACGAACCCGCTTCGATATTGAAATGATGACGGAAGTCGGTCACTGCCCGGGCATCGAGAATTACAGTCACCCGTTGTCCGGCCGCCCAGCCGGAGAACCACCGCACACGCTCTACAGCTTCTTTCCAGACGACTATCTGTTGTTAATCGACGAGTCACACGTCACCGTGCCGCAAATCCGTGCTATGTACGCCGGTGATCGCAGCCGCAAGCAGACGCTCGTCGAGCATGGCTTTCGGCTTCCCAGCGCGCTCGACAACCGACCATTGCGGTTCGAAGAGTGGGAAGAACGTGTCAAACAGGTCATCCACGTCTCAGCGACCCCCAACGACTACGAATTGGAGAAGGCCGGGGGCGAGATTGTCGAGCAAATTATTCGCCCGACCGGATTGCTGGACCCGGTGATCGAATTATCACCCGCGTCGAGTCAAGTACCGCACCTGCTGGAAGAAATCAGGGCGCGGTCGGCCGTCAACGAACGTGTCCTGGTGACCGCACTGACCAAACGGCTCGCCGAGGATCTGTCGGCTTACCTCAATGGCAAGGGTGTGGCGGCCAAGTGGCTGCATAGCGAATTGAACGCGTTTGAGCGCGTCGATTTACTGCGAGAACTACGGGAAGGTAAATTCGAGGCCCTGATCGGTGTCAACCTGCTGCGCGAAGGTCTGGATCTGCCTGAAGTCTCACTGGTCGCGATCCTGGACGCCGACAAGGAGGGCTTTCTGCGCAGCGAAACGTCGCTGATCCAGACAATCGGAAGGTCGGCACGCAACATTAATGCCAAGGTCATCCTTTACGCGGACAAAGTGACCGATTCGATGCGTAAGGCGATTGACGAAACGGAGCGGCGGCGAAGTGTCCAGCAAGCCTACAACAAGGAGCACGGAATCACCCCGCAGACAGTTCTCAAGAACATCCGAGCTGGCATCGAGGCGACCGCGGCCGCACACCGCCAAGCCAATGCGGCGGTAGGACGGACGGACGAGACCGTCTATGTCACCGAAGAGTACATCAACGAATTGGAAGCAGAAATGCTGGAAGCGGCCGATAACCTGGAATTCGAGCGGGCGGGCGCCATTCGGGATCGGATTACGCAGCTCCGCGATGAAATCGGAACGCCGCTCGACGAAGTCGCCCCCAAGCCGGCGGGAAAACAGCGTCGTGGCCGTCGCGGCGGAAACGCTGGAAAAATCCCCCGCCCCAAACGGGGCTAATGGCACGGCGGCACGTGGTTCCGCGAACCACCGTTCCGCTGGGTTAGGGTCCATTGCCAATCGGGGGGCCATCGAAGCAAGCAACCACCGAGGGCAATAAAAAAAACGAGCGGTCCAAAGACCGCTCGTTCTTAATTCACTTCGACTGCGTGGCGATCAACGCAATTAGGCGTTGGAGCCAGCCAAACCGGCTGCCGCCAATTCTTGTTCGAGCGCCTCGACACGTCCGGCGGCCTGGAACTGACGAACCAGCATCGCGCGGCCCGTTTTGGTCCAAATGCCGATCGACCGGATGACGTTCTTGGTGGCTGGGTCGAGAAAGGAAACCTTCGTGGGAGTGATATCATCAATCGTGACTCCCGCATCGCTGTGCGAGAAATTCACGAGCAACTCGACCTTGCGATTGGTCTCATCATCCTCCCACACAGATTGGTAACTGTTCATCGCATCACTCCCATAAATTCGGTTGGTCTAGAAACAAAAAGACGCGCCGTCCCTCCGGGCCACTCCCGGGCGTCAGCGCGAATTTGGCAGTATAGTTAGAAATTCGGTTTTTGACCGCCGCAGTTTAATGGAATTCACCAAAAAACCGAAAAATATTACCCAGGCCGTGGCAGCGAACACGGGCCGACTGGCGCCGGAACACCGCTGCGAAAAATCCAGGTGGAACAACCCAGGCGACCGGGCTGGGCTACTGGCCGAGCATGATTTCGACCATAATCTTCATTGCATCGAGGATCGCGAGCGGCATTTCCGGCCAGCTTGGACGACCTTTCCCACCACCTACCCCGCCGCGGCGAAATGCTGCGGCATTCCTGTGACAGCACGATGGCCCTGATTACGCTTCGCGATCTGAGCATAGGATTTCGCGGTCCGCCCCTACTCGACGAGGTTTCATGTCAGATTGAGCCAGGCCAACGAATTGGTCTGCTGGGCCGCAACGGCGCTGGGAAAACGACCCTCCTGCGAATGCTGACGGGCGAGGTCACGCCGGACGGAGGGGAAATCCTCTTCGCCCCCAATTGCGTGGTGTCAACCTTGGGGCAAGACGTCCCCCAAGATCTCCACGGGAGCACGCGGTCCATCGTCGAAACGGGTGCCCAACGGGGAGATCTCGTTTCGGGAAAATCCGCCCCGGCCCGCCTGGCTGAAGACGAGGAACACGCCTGGCAGGCCCAACATCGCGTCGACAACATTCTCTCCCGGATGGACCTTGATCCAGATGCCGCGTTCGACCTGCTGTCGTCTGGTATGAAGCGGCGTGTGCTCTTGGCCCGCGCGCTCGCCTGCGACCCGGACCTGCTACTGCTGGACGAGCCGACAAACCACCTGGACATTGACGCCATCGGCTGGCTGGAAAATTTCCTGAGCTCGGCACGGTGGAAAAGTACCCTGATCTTCGTCACGCACGACCGGATGTTTCTCCGCCGACTCGCGACACGCATTCTTGAGATCGACCGAGGGCGGTTGTTTGATTGGTCCTGTGATTACGACACATTTCTGACGCGCAAAGAAGCCGCCCTGGCAGCAGAGGACAAGCAAAACGCCTTGTTCGACAAGAAACTGGCCGAAGAGGAACGCTGGATCCGACAAGGGATCAAGGCCCGACGGACCCGCAACGAGGGTCGTGTCCGCGCTCTGGAGCAAATGCGTCGGCAACGGCAGCAGCGCCAGGCCAAGACGGGCACCGTCCGTTTGACGATCCAGGAAGGTCAGCGCAGCGGCAACCTGATTGCGGAAGTCGACAATATCTCGTTCGCCTACGAAGACCGCCCCATCGTGCAAGACTTTTCGACCTCCATCATGCGGGGCGACAAGATTGGCATTATCGGACAGAATGGCGCTGGCAAGACAACGCTGCTCCGAATCATCCTGGGGCAACTGCCGCCGCAAGCAGGAACGATCAAGTTGGGCACGAACCTGCAGGTGATCTACTTCGACCAGCTTCGGGCCCAACTGGATGATGACAAGACGGTCCAAGAAAATGTCGGCCAGGGCTACGACACGGTGCTTGGCGACGGCAAATCGCAACATATCATCGGCTATCTACAGGACTTTCTTTTCACACCCGAACGGGCCCGAACTCCGGTGCGGTTTCTCTCTGGGGGCGAACGGAATCGGGTCTTACTGGCGAGGCTGTTCACCAAACCGGCCAACGTCATTGTGCTGGATGAACCCACCAACGACCTCGACAGCGAGTCGCTGGAGCTGCTGGAAGAGCGTCTGATCGACTTCCAGGGGACTGTGTTGCTGGTCAGCCATGATCGTGAGTTTCTCAACAACGTCGTGACCAGCACGATTGTTTTCGAGGACGATCAAGTCAGAGAATATGTCGGCGGCTACGACGACTGGCAGCGCCAACGCGCCGCGTCTCAGGAGCCGGCCGCCCCAACCGGGCGCAAGGCAGCCGGCAGCAAGTCCGCCAGTTCCCCCTCAGGCAAGTCGGCCAAGTCCAAGGCGGCGCCAACCGCCTCGGTGGCGACCGCCGATGGGAACGACGCAACGGCCCAAGCCAACCCCACACCGCGACGCCTGTCGTACAAGGAACGCCGCGAGCTCGATGCACTGCCAGCCCTGATCGAACAGCTCGAACAAGAAATTGAAGGGCTCCATACGACAATGGCTGATCCGAGCTTCTATCGTCAGGATGGCGAGGTGATTGCCCAGAAGCAGGCCGAACTTGCCGATCTCGACGCCCGCCTGGCCGCGGCTTACCAGCGCTGGGAAGAACTGGATCACTAAACGACCGAGTGCAATTCCGCGACAATCCGGGGCGGGCTCATTTCTCCCCGCTCATTCGATTCAATTGTAGAAAAACGGCCGGTCGGCGAAATAGCTGCCTGTCCCGCTGACGGGGTGTGCGCTGCCGAATCGCGCTTGGCCATATTAGTCGCTCGATTTCTTCGCAGCAATCCGGAATAATACAGGGCTGGAGAGGCTCTAACCGGTTGAAGAGGCGGAAAATGGTTGATTCAGGAAAGCCGGCAGAAGACGTTGAACCCGGTCAGGGGACGAAATCCTCCCCCGATTCGTCGGGGGATGCCGATGGCCTGCAGATTCAGCAACTTGTAGCCGAGCATTATCAGGCGATCTACCGGTACGCCTATCGCTTGTCCGGGTCGGCCGATGACGCGGAGGATCTGACGCAGCAAGCGTTTATGATCGCTCAGCAAAAGCTGCATCAGGTGCGTGAAGCCGACAAGGTCGACCGGTGGCTTTTTGTGGTGTTGCGAAGTTGCTTTCTGAAGAGCCATCGGCGACGGCGACCCACACCGGCGGCAACGCTGGAGCTCAACGTGGACGAAATACCTGCCAAGCAGGATCACAGCGGCCTGGACATCGATCAGGAGCGACTTCAGGCGGCCATCGACGACCTGCCCGATAATTTCCGTGTGGTTGTCATGATGTATTACTTCGAACAGCTCTCCTACAAGGAAATCGCCGCGGCGCTCGACATTTCGATTGGTACGGTGATGAGTCGGCTTTCCCGCGCGAAAGGGAGGATCCGCCAGCGTTTGTTTCGGTTCACTGATATCGGGGCACCGACCGATCAGGCCGCAGGTACTTCCGCGTTTATGGTAATTTGACGATGAATGATTCAATTCGCGAGCTAATGGACAGTTGTCGCCCCACGGGCGACGATCTGCGGTTGCCGGAAATGCAACCATTGGCCGACCTGATTGCCAACGATGCGGTTGCCGCCGACCAATTTGCTCGGGCGCAGCGGTTGGACATCGACATGACTCAGGCAGTTCACGAAGTGCCGATCCCCGCAGGCCTCCAGGAACGGTTGCTCGCAGCAGTGACGACAGCCGCCGCAACCGGACCGGATGACGCGCCCGTAACGCGCCGCGACTCCTCCGCCGAACGCCAACGTCCGGCTTCCGCCAACGACACGGTAACCGTCAGCGGCGGCCGCTCGCGCCTTGCACGGTCATGGGGACTCTGGGCGGTGATCGCCTCCACGGCTGCCGCGTTGGCCTTGATTCCACTCCTGTCGGGATGGCAGCCTCGGCATGAAGTGAGCAGTGACGAATTGGAATCCTTGGCATTGAATTGGGAATTGGATGACGACGAATGGGTCGAAGGCAGGCAGGTGTGGACTCGGTTTCCCCTGCCCGACCGCATGTTCACCAGGAATGTCAAGCGGCGCCAGATGGTCCGCCTGACCCAATTCGACGTGCGAGCGTCATGCTACGATCTGGCAATGCCGGCAGGCACATCAGCCCGCGTCTTCGTGTTTACCAAGCCGCGAAGCTTTCAGCTACCAGCTGCACCGCCACGCGGACCTATGTTTACGCGAGGTACATGCGTGGCGGCTTGGACCAGCGGTGACTTGGCCTACGTGCTGGTGTTAAGCGGTGGCGAGGAAGACTACCGGAGCCTCTTTCAGCGACGGTCCCAGTTCGCGACCACGCCGATCTCGGCCAAGAATCTTTGCGCAACCCGCACAGCCTGACCAGCAACTCCAGTCGGGAGTCCAACGGACGGATCTTGTGCGAGCCGCCGGTTATCTTTGCCGGCTCAAGTGGCCGAAACCGTAGATAGCGGGTCGACCGGGTTCCATCGGGTGGCATCCTCGCATTCTCGCTCCACCGTACGAGAGAAAAGCTATGAAGTGCCTCGTCCCCACGCTGCTCCTGCTGTGCGTCTGTGCAACATCCGTGTTGGCTCAGGATCCGTTCCATGGTGCGTTGCCGCCGCTGCAGAGCCAACCTGCCCGGGACGCATGGGAGGCCCAGGACCCTCGATACGATACGCCGAAACAGGCGGTGCGGCGAAAGGCGGCCTGGAAGGCCGCCCAGCGACGCCAACGGCTGGAGAACATGAAACGCGTTGGGTATTCCCCTTCGCGTCCCCCCACATCGCCCCTGCCCTTCATGGGAACCTCGTACCGTCCCTGGATTGTGGTCACGCCCTACGCACCACTGCGCGTAACGCTCGACCCGCGAGGCGCCGCCGCGGTTCCAGCCGACATGCGTTAGTCGCCGCGGATCGATCGATGAACGCTGCATGCGGTTTGGTGTTGCGCCACGCAGCCGCGTAGCGGCGGCAGGTGTTGGCCGACGCAATGATCCCCTTCGCCCTGCAGAGGTGCGCCAACATCCCGGCGTCCGGCGTTCCCCGACCGCTCCGCGCCCCGATCTCTGGCTGGTAGGCTTTCAGTTTCGGCTCGCCGAGCCCCCAACGCGCGAGCCGCAATTGACCGCGCAATTCGGGCATGTAAGAATCCGCATGCCGCCTCCAGGAAACAGCGTCTGCGTCGTTCTGGTGGACCTGCGACGGCTCCCTGCATCTCGGGACCGGTAGCCACGCGCCATTCAGACTTCATTCACCATTGCGAGACAAGGCAGCAACCATGCAACTCCACGGACGGCGCTACGACACCGGCGAATTCGTGCGGATCGACATAACGGACCAGCGAATTACAAAGATTGCAGCATCCGACGGTCCGGCCGACGCTCCCTGGGTGGGCCCCGGATTGGTCGATCTGCAGGTCAATGGCTACGGCGGCCAGGAGTTCAACGATCGAGCGCTCGACGTGGACCGAATCGTCGCCATTGGCAGAGCGATGGACGCTGACGGCGTCACATCATACCTCCCGACGGCAACGACCCATTCGTTCGAGATGCTCCACCACGTGATGACGACCTTGGCGTCCGCCTGCGAAACGCCCGAGGTCGCGCGGCGCGTACCTGGCTTCCATCTCGAAGGCCCTTACATGTCGCGAGAGGATGGTCCGCGCGGCGCCCACCCCTTACAACATTGTCGTGCGCCGGACTGGGACGAGTTTCAGCGGCTCCAAGAGGCAGCCGGCGGCCGGATCAAGATCATCACGTTGTCTCCCGAATACGACAGCGCACCCTCCTTCATTGAACAGGCCGCCGCCAGCGGCGTTCTGGTTGCCATCGGCCACACCGCGGCGACGAGCGAACAGATCGCTGCGGCGGTCGATGCCGGCGCCCGGATGAGCACTCATTTGGGCAACGGCGCACACGGCCAACTCCGCCGGCACCCCAACTATATCTGGGACCAACTCGCCGACGACCGCCTCGTGGCCAGCCTGATTGTCGATGGCCACCATTTACCGCCAGCCGTCGTCAAGTGTTTCGTACGCGGAAAGACGCTCGACCATTGCGTGCTCGTCAGCGACCTGGTCGGCATGGCCGGGATGCCGCCAGGCGAGTACGCCAACACCAGCATCGGTGACATCGAGATTCTGGAAGGGGGCAGAATCGTCGTCGCCGGTCAGCGTCAGTACATGGCAGGGGCGGGCCTCGCCTTGACCTGGGGTATTGCCAATCTGACACGCTTCGCCGATGTCCCCTGGGCGACCGCCATCGATCTGGCCAGCCGTCGCCCGGCGGAGTTGATCGGCGTCCCCTGCGGGTCACTGGAAATTGGCGCCCTCGCCGACCTCATCCTCTTCGATCTGCCGCAGGACGACGTCAGCCCCCTCAAGATACGCGCCACCATCAATGCCGGCGAAATCGTCTTCGAGTTGTAATCGCCGGCCGCGGCTTACTCGCCA
>JAUIHJ010000160.1 GCA_030432015.1 bacterium | reverse complement strand
TTGTACTCGTGATTTCCCATCACCGTGAAACCATCGCCCGCATCGACGATCGCTCGTACGATCGAAATCACCTCGGACACCGCGGGCCCGCGGTCCACGAAATCGCCGACGAAGACCAGCTTGCGATTCGGATGCCGATAGCCACGGCCGTGACGGCGATAACCTAGCTTGTCGAGCAGACAGGTCAATTCTTGTGCGTGTCCGTGTATGTCGCCAATTATGTCGTAGGCACCCATTCGATCAATCGTCTCCGTCGGCCTGAACTCCCGAATTCGATTGTTGTCGGTCGACGGAGATTTGGCGAGGGCCTGCTCCCCTCCGGGCGACCCGGCAGCGGACCACCCCACTGAAAATCAACCGTTTGTGGCGCATCCCGCCGTTGTCCAAGGAGACAGGACGGCGGTCACACATCGAGGCCCGGCGGTTCGTTCGGCCACGCCCCGCCCGCCACGAAGTTCTTGGCAAAGCTCGCCTGCGCCGTAGCGACGCAGACGAGCGTCCGCCACGGACCGCCACGCCCTTAAATGTGCTGCTGGTCGCCCGCAAGCACATCGAGGAGTTCGTCGAGGTTGTCGGCATGAGCATCACTCGCCAGTTCTTTGACAGCGCGTTCGCGAACGACCGCCGAATCGAGCCTCGGCGACGTGGCGGCACGGGCGACGTGATGTACCGCCAGCACTTCCTCGAAGTCCCAGGGTCGGTCATCACCCCCCAACTCGACGTCCGCCAGGTGATCGGCAAATTTGCCCGGCACAGGTGCCCACTCGGATCGATCGCCCAGCAGGCCTTTGTTGAGCCGGTTGATCACGGCCAGCGCGTCGTGGGGCGTAAGCAGACCATCGCCGTTGACGTCGAGAAAATCATCTCCTCGCTCGCGATTCTCAGGCAAGCGACGAGGCCCCTCGCGATTGATCGAATTAATGAGACGGAGCACGTCGCTGGGAGCGACTAGACCGTCCGCGTTGACGTCCGCGGCCTGAAGCCAGTTCGTGTTGCCGCGCAATGATCGTAATTCTGTCCCCTGCGTCTCCACGCCCCATCCCAGGGGCCCGGAACTCCGGCTAACATTGACGCTGGTGGATCGCAAAAACTCGGGCTGAGCAACAAAGGTTGCCGTGACCCGTGGTGCACTCTGCTGGTCACTTGTCCCTGCGGCGACAGCGTCAGACCAGGCCAACAAGACGTACGTGTCCGTGCGAGGATCCTGATCAAAGTCGTCCACATCCTCCCGAGGCTCGCCAACGGCCACGAGCCCGTCGTGACCACCCACCGCCGCCAACGACAACTGGGACCCGTCATAGTGCAAGCGAATCGCCGCCCCATCAACATCCGGGACGCGGGCCGCGTGATCGTACGCCAGATTCAGCGTGACGGCTTCACCCGGTGCGACTTCCCAATGCGACGGATGGCTAACGAGTTGCTGCGTTCCTGCGTCGGCCAGCGGATCAGGCTGGGAAGGTGACGCGGGCAGGAATGCATCCAGGAAGCGAACCACTTCATCGGCATCGGTCCGGGTCCCCGCCAGATCCAAACCAGCGACCAGAGGCGAACCGTGGAAGCCAAACAGATACCGCAGCATGAGTTGGCCGTCCGTCTCCGCTTGTAACGATCCGTCACCATCGACGTCCAGCATCGTTGCGGCGGCGGTCGCCAGATACGCTTCGACGGCACCCGCTGTGGTACGCGTTCCTTGCGAATCGACGGATCCCGCTGTTAGCGCATCACCGCGAATGCCGGACAGGTAGCGATAGATCGTAACGCCGTCACTAAGCGCGTCAGCGATGCCGTTTCCGTCGACGTCCAGGCTGGCCGATTCGACCAGTCGCACGTCGACCGGATCACTCTCGAACGATTGAGAAGGATCGTGTGACGCACTGCTAAAACGAATCCGGCTGGTCGTGTTGGCCGGTGCGTCAGCCGCAACGTGAAAGCTCGCGGTAAACAGATCTGTAGTTCCCTCAATTCCAGGCCAGTCGGCATTCAGCGGATCAGCCCAGGCGATCAGCACGTACTGGTCGGTGGTCGCATCCTGGTCGATGTCGTCGGTGTCGGCGAGCGGTCCCTGCAGGCCCGCATACGCATTCGGCAGTAGATCCGCGAGTCCCTCGAACGAGAGCACCGACGAGTCGAAGTGGAGCCGCAGTCCCAGACCGTTCGCAGGTTGCGAAGAATCATACTGAACGCCGATTTCGACGATCTGGCCGAGCGGAGCGTCCACGGCGGCAACATTACCTGATACGTGCTGTGTGGCGGCCGGCTGCCGTTGCGGCGAGACGGAAACGTCGGTCGCGTCGAGCGTATAGCCGATCGCCGGCTCGCCGCTGAACCGCACCACCGTCTCTTCCGCCAGATTATCGGCCGTACCGAATTCCGCCGTGAACAGGCGAGTTGGCAGTTCGTTCGGCCAGCTACCGTTGATGTCGACCCACAACACGTTGAGGAATTTGTCGGTGGCTGCATCACCGTCGAGGTCAGTGGTGTCGTCCTGAACCTGAACGCCGGCCTTGCCATTGGAAAGTACGTTGTGGACGCCGCGATAGTCGAGCCGGCTGGAGTCAAAGTGCATCCGCAATCGCATGCCCGTCGAGTTTGCGCCGTTGCTGGTTTCGTAGTTGACGTCAAACTGAACGGTCCCGCCAGGGACGACGTCGATCTCCTCCACCGAAGGAGTGACAATCTGCGAATTGCTCGCGGCCAGCGGTGTCGCGGCCAGCATCCCCGCTTTCTGGGACGGGGGTTGCGGGACGTTGGCAGACGCGGCCGGTTTGAATCCATCCAGGAAGGCTGTGATCTGGCCCGGTTGCTGACGGGTCGCGCCGTCGGCAATTGCACCCTGAGTCAACGCCTCGCCACTGAACCCTGCCAGATACCGTAGCATGAGGATGCCGTCGCTGAGTGCACTGAGCGAGCCGTTGCCGTCAACGTCGAGCATTGTGGTGCCGCCGTCAAGGTACGCGGTAATGTCGTCGGCGGTGGCCCGTCTCGCGTTGGCTCCGACCGCCCCCTGGGTCAAGGCGTCACCACTGAAACCCGCCAGAAAACGCAGCGCGAGAATCCCGTCGCTCAACGCTTGCCACGTGCCGTCGCCGTCGATGTCCAGCGTGACTGCGGGACCGGGCGTGATGTCGATCGGTTCGCCTTGGAAGTCGTGAGAGACGGCGGTCTCTCCGGTAAAGCGCAGTGTCGTCGCCTCTCCCTCGTCCAATGTTCCAACAAGCTGGAACGTCGCGTTCAGCAGACCTGCTGGCAACGCTTCGCCAGGCCAATCGCCGCTGAGGTCGGCCCACAACAGATTGACGTACTTGTCGGTGCGGGAGTCGCCGTCCCAATTTTCGCTGTCCACGAGGACCTGCTTCGACGAGAGCCCCGGTAGCAAACTGGCACTCGAAATAAAGTCAAGCTGGCTCGAGTCGAAATGAATCCGCAGCGTCAGGCCCGTCAAGCTGGTGTCTCCGTCCGACACGTCATAGCTCAGGTCCACGTTCACCGTGCCGTCCGCAGCCGGGTGAACTTCGGCCTGCGTGCCAGCGACAATCTGAAACGGACCGTCGTGACTATCCGATTCAATGGTCAGTTGGACGGTCGCCTCATCCACGAATTCGCCATCGCTGATCCGGTAGGAAAACGAATCGCTGGTGGTCGCCGAACCGTCGTGCACATAGGTAAAGCTGCCGTCGGTATTCAGCGTCAGGTCCCCGTGCCGAGTGTCGGCAAGCAACGTCGTCACCGTCAGCGAATCGCCGTCCGGGTCGGAGTCATTGGCCAGCAGGCCCGTACTGGCGGAAACCGTAATCGTCTCGCCGCGACCGACCTGGTATCGGTCGTCAACGGCTCGCGGCGCCGCGTTGTCGTTGTCACCGGCCTGGCGGTCGCCAAAGTCAGCCCCGACCCAATGCTGGACTTCGCCGATGTCGAGCACATAGATCACGTCGCCACTGGACCCGCTTCCGCCGGAACCTCCGTCGTTCAGTCCACCGGGAAGATGCGAGTCGACCCAGTCATAATACGAAGCGACGCGGGTGTAGATCCCGTACTTGTCAGGTTCCGCGCAACCTTGTCCAAAGCTGACGATGCCAGCCTGGACGTAACCACCCTGACCATCACGGACGACCAACGGCCCGCCGCTATCCCCCTGGCAAGAATCACGACCGCCTGTGGCGAAGCCGGCCGCCAACATCGTGTCTGAGATGATTCCGCCGTATGATTCCGGCCGGTTGGCAATCGCATTCGAAACAATCGGTACGTCCACCTCGTGGAGGGCGTCCGGGGAATTTCCGCCGGACGAAAGATTGCCCCAACCCGTGACCGTCGCCGAGACACCAGGCGCGAACAAGCTGGCATCCGCATTAGCGGCCAATGTCACCGTCGGCTGGTCCGACGCCGAACTCAATTGCAGCAACGCGATGTCGGAGCCGTAAACCGTGTCCTGGTAGCCCTCATGGGCGATGATCCGAGTTACCTGCTTCCATTCTCCGCCCCCGCCACTCTGGCGATGCTGCCCAAGCAGCACCTTGAGATCGCTGCTCGCCAGGTTAACGGTCTGGCCGTTACCGACCGGGATATTCTTGACGCAGTGCGCCGCCGTGAGTACCCAATCGTCGTCGATCAGGCTCCCGCCGCACCAATGCGCGGTCTCGTCTGCCGAGACGACCAACTGCACGGACGCCATCCAGGGCCACTCGCCTGGCGTCGCCTCGTTCCCTCCTACGATTCTCTCGAGCCCACGCAACAGGTCTTCCCGATTGGCACCGTGTAACCCGGACAGGGCAACACCCGACTCCGCGGGAAACAATGCGGCGGCGTTTTCGTGGCGGGCCGCGGCGAACGACGAATCACCGTTTTCGACCGTAATCGGACCATCCGCCGCGACCGCCTGGCCAAGCGTCGGATAGGTCTGTTCCCAGCCCGAGGGAAGCAAGTGCCCGACAAAGTAGCGCCCGTCAGCAAGTTCGCTGAACCGATAGCTGCCGTCGGCGGCGGTCGAGGTGCGTACTTCGTCGCCATCGAGCTGGCCGTTCTGATTCTGGTCCAGGTACACGGTCCGGCCGCCCAATGGCTGTTCGCCCGCGTCCACGTTGCCGTCACCATCAACATCGTTCCATAGCTGGCCTTCGATGACACCCTCGCCGGATCCACTGGTACGAAAAGGACCGGTCCCGGTGATGGTGTACTGCCCAACGATCCCGTATTCACCACTGCCCTTGACCGTCAGGGTGTAGTCGCCAGCGTCGATGTCTCCCCGCAAGACCGCCCCAAACGACTCGGCCGGATTCCCCTGCGACACGACGTTGCCCTGTGGGTCGTGGAGGATGACTTCGATGTTCAGATTCGGCCCGACTGTTTCCGGCAGGATCTGCAGGTCAAGCTGTCCACCATCGCTGCTGAATGAGAAGACGTCCTCGTCGTGCATGACCTCGATCACGCCTTTGGCGCTCGCCGAGTTTGCCTGGATCGTTAAGGGCGTCGCCTGGCTCGCCGTGTTTCCGTGATCGTCTGCTCGCAGACCGAAGCCGTTGAGGCTACCGGCGATGATCTCCATGTCGCTTTGGTAGCTCGTGGGACCGTTCGAGTCGGGACCATTGAACCACGTCGTGATCGCGCGGTTGTAGCTGTTGCCCATGATCGGCGCCCATACGTTATTTCCCGGATGATATTGATGTTCGATCTGCCCAGCGGAGTTGTAAGCGCTCTGGTGGTACAGCCCGAGTCCGTGGCCAAGTTCGTGCGACGTTGCTTCGGCCGTGTCATCGGGGTCCACCGTGAAGACGTAGACCACATTGGGAATCGTGCTGGTGAAACTGTTGACGTAGCCGACGCCGCCTGCCGGGGCGCCACCCTGCGGTTCGTACCAGTCCTTGTAGCTGCCGCCGATCGCCGCACGCAGGCTGACGCCATTGGCAAAGCTGTTCGGCTCGACGGTTGAAACGTTGACGTCGAATGGAGCGAAGTCTTCCGCCACCTTGCGCCAGACGACCTCGATGCCCTGCAATTCACTTCCGCTGAACGAACCGGAATTTCCATCCAGGTCCCAGGCAGGCGTTTGGATATTCGAGAAATGGCCCCACGCCGCTTCGTAGTGGCCGTCAAAGTCGAGGTAGAGCGTTACCGCCGCACCAGGGTTGCTGTTCAATGCCGGGATGCTGCCGAGTGGACTACCGACGGGATGAGGACCAAGTGCGCGGGAAGGCTCAGGCTGGGTGGCAACGCCAAACGTGTCGGCAAAGAAATCGTGATTTACGCCGTCGACGGCGTGTCGAGCGAAGTCGAACGTCGCTTCGGCATGGTGTGCGCCGGGATGATGCAGGTCGTGATCGCTGATTTGCTGCGGGGCGACGGACTGGTTGAAATCAGCCGCAAGCAATTGCCGGTCTTCCAGCTTTTCAATCAGGTGGCGACGCTGCAGGCAACGACGACGTTTGCGGGAGCGAGCGGTCATGGCTTTACCTCAAAGTGGGATGTGGCGGATAGTCGCAACGCGGAGAGTGGTTGCCTTCTGTCCCCGAATAGTCGGTGCGGGCAAAACTGTGACAAGAAAAGACGTTTTTTTCTGGCCACCCTAACCCCTGACGTGCCTGCCACTTACGACATCCGACTTGCGCGAACGGGCGATCAGGGCCGTAACTGCGAGGCCGCCGCGACCATCCCGACGGAGTCGCTCGGCAGTATCGAGGCGCGACAGATCGGCTGCCCGGTGTTGATTGCCGCGTCCTGGGCTGGTCGAATTGGCCGCTCAGGCACGCATCGCGCTATCGTGCCTTCCGCTTTCGTGCTTTGCAGTTTCGCGCCGCGTCCGCTCAGGCCAGCGACGCGCATCACAGGGTTGCCACGGGCCGTGTTCGACATGTCCTGTGGCGTTCCCGTTGACATCAGGACGAACACAATGGAGACAGATCGAAATCTGCTATTTGGGGTTATGGCACTGCAGGCGGATCTGATTGACCCCGCTGGCTTCGCCGAAGTTTGCAGTACGTGGGCGCAGCGCAAAGATCAGTCGCTGGCGGACCTGATGGTGGAACACGGCAAGATCAGCGGCGACGACCGAGCCGCACTGGCTCATCTTCTCAATGCCAAACTGCGGAAGCACGGAGACGATGCCGCCCAAAGCCTGGCGGCCGCCTGCGGCGTTGAAGCCCATCAGATCCTGGCCGCGCTGCAGGACTCGGAAATCGATCAATCGTTGGATGGGCTTTCGGGCTTTGGACCGGCCGTCCGCCTGGATTGGCTGCGCGCAGTGCCGCCCGCGAGCGAACGGTATCAGCTCTCCCGACAACACGCAGAAGGCGGCTTGGGACGCGTCTGGATCGCCCGCGATGGAGACCTTGGCCGCGACGTCGCGTTGAAGGAGATTTTGCCAGAGCGTGCTCGGACGCCAGGAATGCGCGCGCGCTTTCTCGACGAAGCTCGTATTACGGGGCAATTGGAACATCCCGGAATCGTGCCCGTGTACGAACTCGTAGCCGGGGACGGCGACGAACAGTCGTCGTTCTATACGATGCGATTTGTTCGCGGACGGACGTTGAGCGAAGCGATCCTGGCCTACCATGAAGCGCGGCCGCACGATCGCGCCTCGCACCTGGGGCTCAGGGAATTGCTGGGCGCGTTTGTCGCGGTCCTCAATGCCATCGCCTACGCGCATTCGCGCGGGGTCGTCCACCGCGACCTGAAAGGTGCGAATATCATCATGGGCGACTACGGGGAAGTGATGGTCCTGGATTGGGGGCTCGCGAAGCTCGTCGAACAGGACGAACAGGACGGTCCATCTGCGATTGTTGTCGAGCGGGATGGCGAGCAAGGAACGGTCTGCGGTCAGGTGCTTGGGACGCCCGCCTACATGTCGCCTGAACAGGCGCAAGGAGAGAGGAATGCAGTCGGTCCCGCCAGCGACATCTACAGCCTGGGCGTTATCCTGTACGAGATCCTGGCCGGGGGGCTGCCGTTTTCCGGCAGTGACACGGCGGCGCTGTTGAAGAATGTCGTCGAGCAGACACCGGTGCCTCCGCGAAGGCGAAACGTGAGTTGTCCCCCCGCTCTCGAAGCCGTCTGCCTGAAGGCGCTCCGCAAGACCCCGGCCCACCGATACGCGTCGGCGCAAGCGTTGGCGGACGACGTCCGTTGCTGGTTGGCTGACGAGCCCGTTTCAGCCTACCCGGAACCGATCGTGCAACGCGCGGCACGATGGACTCGCCGGCATCGCACCCTGGTCGCCAGCGCCGCAGCAATGCTTCTGGTTGGTTTTCTCGCAACAACCGTGGGTCTTTTCTTCGTCAAGCAGCAGCAACTGTTGACCGACGCGGCGCGTCAACAGGCCGAACATCACCGGGACGTCGCGCGCGCCACGATCGACCGGTACCTGATCAAAGTTTCATCGGATGTACTCCTCAACCAGCCCGGCCTGCAGCATCTCCGCAGTGAATTGATGAGCCTGGCCGTCGACCACTTCCAGCAGATTGTCGATGAAGCGAAAGACGATCCAGACGCCCAGGTCGACTTGGGAATGGCCTATGGGCGGCTGGCCGACTTACGGCGGCAACTTGGTGGGAATGAGGAAGCCGTCGACTTGATCGCGCGGTCGCTGCAAGCGCTCGAACCGTTCCGCAACCGGGCAATGCCGAATTCGACGCACCTCCGACATCTGGCCGCGGCACATTTCAATCGCGGCGTGCTCTATGACGACCGGGGCGATTTCGCGACCTCGATTGAATCGATGCAGCAAAGCCTTGCGCTCCGCCAGAAATTGCACGCGGCCTACCCGGACGACATCGAACTGCGGCAGCGACTGGCAGCCACCCATAACGGCCTGGCCGGCAGCCTGCATCGCAAGGGTGACCTGAAGTCCGCCGAGTCGAACTACCGGCTGGCGTTGGAACTCAACACTGCCTTGAGTCGCGAGTTTCCGCAACGCGACGAATTTCTCTCCGACGTGGCGGCCTTGCACGTTAACCTGGCGCTCGTCTGCAACGAAACGGGACGCCGCGATGAGGCAACGCAGCATTTTGAAACGTCGTTACCCATGCGCGAGAAGCTTGCCAAAGAGCATCCCGATAACTTGAATTACCAGAACGATCTGGTCCACGGGCTCCATGAGACCGGTAGCTTTTACTATTACGCTTTGAACGACCGGGGTCGCGGACGACCGCTCCTCGAGCAATCCTTGGAACTGTCCCGCAAGCTTAGCGACGCCAACCCGCTGGTCGATGAGTTTCGCTTCCGCAGGGCAGGGACCGCCAACAATCTCGTCGGCC
Source organism: bacterium (assembly GCA_030432015.1). GTDB lineage: Bacteria > Planctomycetota > Planctomycetia > Pirellulales > Pirellulaceae > ARS98. Next base: position 3,124 of record JAUIHJ010000160.1, on the reverse strand, counting down.
TGTACCAACTCGAGGGAGAATCGGCGCTGGCGATGGAGACGCTCGAAAACGCTCTACAGACGTGGAAAGACCTGACAAGCAGGCCGAACGCGGCCCCGAAACACCATGTCGCCATGGCCGACGCCCTCGGCATCAAGGGCGAGTTGCTAAGAGATGACGCAAGATTTAAAGACGCAGCAACCGCACTAGCCCAGGCCAGCCAGATTTACGCCGAGCAAGCGCGGCAAACGGCGTCGCCAGAGGCGTCCTACAAGTACGCGATTGCAGAATCGCGATTAGGCCTGTTACACCTGAACCAGGCCGAGTGGTCCACAGCGCGGCAGCGATTCGATACGGCACGGCCCGTTGTTGAGGAGTTGATCCAGCAGTTTCCAGAGATGGTTGCACTTCGGCAGGTGCAAGCGGAAGTCATCGCCGGCCTCGCCGAAGTCAACAGCCGCTCCGGGGACCTCGACCTTGCACTCGATCAATATTCCAAACTGATCGACTTGGCTCCGGAAAACGCGCACCTGTGGAAACTTTATCGCGGCCTGGCCAGCGCCCGCCACGGCAAGACCGACGCGGCCCGAGCGGCCCTCGATGAAGTTGCCCCCTTCGACCAGCCGCCCGGACTTTACTACCATGTGATCGGTTGCCTGTTCGCGTTATTGGCCGAACAGGCCGAGTCGCCGGACGCACGGGACGAATTCGGTGCCAAGTGCCTTACCGCTTTGCGAGAAGCACACGACGCTGGATTCTACGACACACCGTTTGGACAGCATATCTTAAGGGCCGCTCCCGACTTGGAATCCGTTCGCCAACAGGCCGAGTTCCTGCGCCTGCTGGAATAATCCAATCTGAATCGGCATGCGCGATGGGCACACCAGAAGACCTACACCTCAGCCGGATTTCAACGATCTGGACGCAAGTGCTCGACGCCCACGGCGACGATGAGCAAGCCGTGCGAGCCGCTCAGACCGCGGTGATGGATCGCTATTCGGCGTCCGTCTATCGATACCTGCAAAAGGTACTCGGCGACTCAGATGCCGCCGACGAGGTGTTCCAACAATTCGCCCTGCAGTTTGTTCGGCAAGCATTCCGTCATGCCAATCCGCAGCGGGGCCGATTTCGCGACTATGTGAAAATCTCCGTCCTGAATCTCGTATCACGATACCGCCGCGGACAAGCGATGGCCCCGCGCCCGGTCAACCTCGAACACTTCGAGGACCAACTTGCGGCGGAGGCGAACGCCGAAGACGACGCGGAATTCAACGCGATCGTTCAAGAAGGATTCCTGATGCGGGCCTGGAGCCGGTTGGAAGCCATGGAAAAGGCGTCTGGGACTCCGGTCTACTCGGTGCTGCAATTGCGCACCCAGGCACCGCAGGCCAAATCCCCAGCCCTGGCAGAGATGCTGCAGGAACGGTATCCCAACGCCAAGCCGTTTACGGCGGAACATGCCAGAAAACTCCTGCAGCGCGCCCGGCAACATTTCACCGACATCCTCGTCGACGAAGTCTCCCAGACGCTCCACAATCCAACTCCAGAAGACCTGCTCGACGAATTGCAGGAACTGGGCCTTCTCGCGTACTGCCGAGGCCGGTTGCGGCGGTAGGAAGCTTGCAGTCCCATCTCCAAGCCCATTTATCCAGGCATTTGCCGCTTCCTAGCTCCGACCTCCATCACGAGATTTCGTCGCGGGATTTCGTCGTGCGATGGTGAGTTTGGCTTGAGATGTGTCCTACGAAACCGGCTCATGATGTGGGTTCACGATCTTCAGTTCGCGTGTGGAGTCAAGCTGAGACGCATCGACAAACCGCTCCAGTTCGCCGCGTACAATGCGCACCGATTCAGGGGCCTCGATTCCGATTCGTACGCGATTGCCGTCGATCCGAAGTATCGAGACGACGATGTCGTCACCGACCACGATTTGCTGGGTGTCTTTACGAGACAAAACCAACATGTCGAACTCCTTTCCTGTTCATAGTGAACATAGGCATGCAGTCGTTTTCCAACATCTCGGAGCAGATCAAACACCATGAACGAATCGCACGATCACATCACGACGCTCCCAGCGCCTTCCGTTTCTCTTCGATGAATCTGACATGATGCGGAATGTGTTCGGTGATGCTTCGTAGCAGCGTTTCAAGCGTAAGCGGGCCATCCTCCGCATGATGACCAATGCGTTGAAACTCGTCTGCGGCCAGCGAACGGAGGATACAGGCCGTGTGGCGGCGGACGGCTTCGATCAATTGAAGTTCCGCGGCGATGTCTCGCTGTTCGTAGGCCAATCGCGCGGCGAAGTCGTCAGGGTCACCGCCGAAGAACGTCGGTTCACTCACGGCGATAACGCGTTTCATACGGTCGGCATAGACGGGCTCGAAGTCGGCGATGTGACAGATGACTTGCCGAGTTGACCACTGGCCGGGGACCGGCGCCGCGCTAAACTGCTCCTCGGTCATCCCTGCGACAGCTTGCCTCAATTGGTCCGGACCCGCTTCGTATTGGTCGATCAAGTCAGTGATCCCGATCATTCGATCCTCGCGATTCGTTTATCAGCGGCGATGATCGCGTCGCCGGTCACGCGAACGAAAGCGCCAAGGTCGATAGTTCGGCTCATCATCCCTTGCCATCCGACTCAACAGTTCTTACTCGAAGGGGACCGTGTCGCTGACTGCTTCGCTGGGGTCGCCCGGCTTCGGCTGAGACTCCCTTGAGGCGGCGACACGACGACATCGAGCAAGCCTGCTCGGTGACAGCGCATGCCAAGCCGTGCATCGTTCCCCCGCATGCATTGCATGCATCACCGATTCGAAGGTCAGCTGGGTCATGTGATGGTTTAGCAAGTTTGGTGCCACCGCTCCCCCGTTGCGGCAAGCATCACCCAACCGCGCGAATGAACTGGCGGCTTTCGCCAGGGGACTCGCTGAAACGCCCCCCTGCGCTACCTGCCGCCGGCATTGGTAGCTCGCCGGAGTGACCAATTGCGTCCGCGTTTACTGGGCGACATCCGCGTGCGGGGTTACTCGCATATCAAGGCAGCCTTTTTAAGCAGGCGCACCAGGCATATCCTTCGCGGATTCTGTTGTCGCGGGGTTGGTGCATGTCAAGCAGCAACCAGCAAGACGGGCCATCGCCGCACTTG
>JAUIHJ010000159.1 GCA_030432015.1 bacterium | reverse complement strand
GTGCCCGTGGTTTGCGTGATACCACCGGACGACGCGAGCTGCACGTTCCCCACGGACGCGACGGCATTCGCCACGCTGATGCTCGACGGATTGCCTACGGTCATCGAATCCAGCGCCGTCACCAGTCCGACAGCGCCGCCGAACGTCACCATGCCGGAGGTGTTGATGGTCAGATTCGAAGCGAAAGCGCCGCCGTTTTCGTTCAAGGTTCCGGCAAACAGGATGTTGCCGCCAGTCGTGCTGGTGGCCGTCAGTCCATTCTGCAGGAACGCCGCTCCGTCGTTGTACGTTTGATTTCCCGTGGTGATGATTTCGACCGCGTCGAGGGTCAACGTTCCCGGCGCGTCGGTCGTGATCGAGCTCAATCGTTGATTGCTCGTGCCAACGCGGGCGCCAATGTTGGTGTTGCCCGATGTATTGACGACCAGTGCCTCTACGCCGTTGGTGGCACTGCGCAGGTAGGTGGAGTTGGCAACGCCCAGAGTGATGTTACCGCCGCCGGTGCTGGCCAGGGTCGTTGTGTTGGACGCCGAGTCAAGCAGGATGTGGGTATCAAGCAGGTTCTGGAGGCCCGTGGTCGTGATCGCTCCCGCGTTGAGTTCCACCAGTCCGGCTTCGATGAACAGAGAGCTCAAGGGGGTCCCACCGCCGATCGCCCCGCTCAGCGTGACGACGCCCGTTCCTCCCGTGGTGACTTGACCGGCCTGGACGGTCAACGACTGTCCGCCGGTGACGGTGCCGGTTACGTCAACATCGCCATCGCTCGCCGATCCGTCGGTGCGGATCAACACATTGGCGGCTAGCGTAACGGCACCGTCCAGGGTGACGTTCCCGGCATGGCTGCTGCCGTCGGTCCTGATGTTCGCTCCCAGGGCGATCGATTCCGCGGCAAACGTCAAATCGGCGGCCGTCGCGCCGGCGCCCAGCAACAGGGCGGTATTCAGGTTGATGGTGTCGGTTCCGCCTTGGCCGTCGATCACGATGGTGGCTGGGTAGTTCGCGGCCAGGCTGTTGATGTTGATGATATCGTCGCCGATGTTGCCGGCATTGATGGTCAGCGAGTTGGTGGGGTTGTCGAACGTGGTCATCTCGCCCAGCAAGGAATTCACGGTCGTCTGGCCGCCGCCCGCGTCCGTCACGGTGATCGTCTCGGATGCCGCGCTGTAGTTCAGGACGACGTTGGCGGCGGTGATCGACGACGTTATCGGTTCCAGGCCGGTATAGGTAATCGTCGCTCCATCGATGGCGACCGAACCGTCGTTGGCGTTGTCGTAGTTGTAGATGACCGTGTTGGCGCTGCCGCCGCTGATGATCAACTGGTCGCCGGGATTCGGGGAGGCCTGCGTGCCGCCGTTGAACTGAATGCCGCCCGACGGAATGGGATTGACACCCGACCGGTTGACGGTCAGCGTGTCGTCGCCGCCCTGCCCATTGACCACGACACTGGTTACCGAACCCAGCGGAATCGTGACCAGGCTTCCGCTGGCTTGGGTCATTCCGGCTCCCGCCCCGATCGAGCCGTTGCTTTCCGAGATCCGCAGCAGTCCTCCCATCTCGCTGATCGTCAGCCCGTTGTCGATCGAGCCGCCGGTGACGGTGACGGCGCCGCCCGATTGGACCACCGTCGCGTTGGCCGTGCCCGTGCCCTGGATGGCGAACGTGTAGAGACTCTCGTTGGAATCGTTGTTGGCGATGGAGACGGTCGCTGACGCGGTGCCCAGCGCGCTGGGGTCGAACTGAATCTGAAACGACGTGGAACCCGCCGGGCCAACGGTCGCGGAAGGCTGCGATGTTACCGTGAACGCCGCAGCGCCCGGTCCCGAAAGCTGCACTCGCGGCGAGCCGGTCAGGTTGAGCGACGCGTCGCCCGCGCCGTTCTGGTTTTGTATCGAGAAACTACGCGCGACGAGGCCCGTCAGGATGTCGGCGCTTCCAAAATCCGTGAAGTCGGCCAGCGACGGCGAGACGTCTCCCGTGCTGATCGTCATCCCATTTCCCTGCAGATTGATCTCCGGCGGATGTACCTGGTTAATGTTCGCCGCCAGATGCGCGCCGGGTTCGCTCGGCAGATTTGCGGAAATGCTCCAGCCCATGGTCTGGTTGGGCAAGGCACCGTTCTTGAGGGACATGCCGGTATACGTGTTGGAACCGCCACCACCACCTCCACCTCCACCTATGGTTACCTGGCCACTCGCCGCGTTCAAACTCGGGAAACCAGTACCGCTGGAGACGGCAATCGCGTCGATCACCATGTCGCCCGACTCGCTATTGACCGTTTGCGCTGAAGCCACGGAGAAAGCGGGGATGGTTCCCGAATTGGTCGCATCAATCGGAGTGACCTGGTTCACTCCGTTAAAGCTGGCAATTCCGAAAGATCCCCGCACGGGTGGACCGTTGGTGGTGATCACGACCGAGGCACTGGTACTCGACGCCGACGATCCCATGGGCAAGGTCCACAGCCTGGTATTGACACCGCCCGATTCTATTCGCGATCCAGACAGCGCCAGGGGGGTGCCGTTGTAATTGACCGCTGTGATGAGTGCCTCGTCCATCGCGGTCTGCACGACCAGCAACCGGTCCGAACCCGCGGGAACAGCGAAAGCGGCCGAATGACCGCTGGAGAATCCGCCGGCCGCACTGACATCGTTGCTAAGTACAACCGCCAGCAAATTGCGGTCTTCGAGTTGTTCCAGCAACAGTCGGCGGCGATGCTCGTTGCGAGCGGCGGAGCTTCGACTGCGGCGGCGATTCGCGGCGCGATGACGCGTGCGATGGGACGGCGTTGCCTTCAGATTCTGAAACCACTGGTGATTGAACATGGTGGCGATTCCTTCATTGATCGAGTGGATTTCAAGGCCAGGTCAGGTCACGTGTTTTTTGGGGCAGGTTTGCGGGGCGCGGCGATTCCATATAGGGGTGGCGAGTCACGGGACGGTCAGGGCGAGGCCTCACGCTCAGGCGAGACGACGGCACTTCGGAAAGCTCCACGTCGGACAGCATGAACGAATCGACGATCACTACCAGTTCTTCAATTATCAGATCTTGGAGAAGCAACTTACGCAAGGCCCAGCCACGAAGATTTATTGGACGCTGTTCGGCGCAGGTCTTGTACGACGTAGGTCTCCGACCTCGTCGTAACGTTTGACCTTGTTCGGCGCAGCTCTCCAACCGCGTCGCAACGTTTGACCTTGTTCGGCGCAGGTCTCCGACCTCGTCGTAACGTTTGACCGAAGGTCTCTTGGAACTGGATTCGAACTTCCGCGAGTGAGACCTTCGGTCGGGCCCAGTGCGGGGTCGGAGACCCTCGCACAACCGGTCGGACCGGCGCACAACCGATTCAACCAGTTCGGCGCAGGTCTCTGACCTCGTCGGTGGCCTGACCGTCAGGTCTCCCCCCTTCAACCAGGAGGTGTGACCGGGCGCACGGGAGACGTGGGGCGGCGGGCGGGAGACCTTCGGTCGAACCCTGTGCGGGGTCGGAGACCCGCGCACAACCGGTCGGAGACCCGCGCACAACCTGCAGAGTAGGTCGGAGACCCACGCACAACCCGTCGACCCGCGCACAACCAGTGCGGAGGCGGCCAAGCGTTCACCATAACCCGGCAGCCTCTTGTGCCATCGATTCCGTCAGGCTATGCGCAGTCTACGTTCACTGACGGATCAGTTGAACCGCGTCCACAATGACATGGCCGTCCGTGTCCGCGTTGCCGATCTCGACTACGGTCTTCCCGGCTGCAAAGGTGAACGTGCCAACAGTGCCGAACGCGCCGTGCGCCGGCTTGCGACGTTGATCGACATGGACCACGGTTTCGCCGCTCGAAGCCCGAACCGTCACCGGCACGTTGGACGCTCGATTGGTATTCGGCGACCACGCAATGCGGAGTTCATAACGACCAGCCTCGGGAATCGCAACCGTAAACGCAGCGGATTGCGCTCCCTTGTTCGTATTGCCATCGTGGCGGTAGCCCACGCCGACATACGGTCCGACGACCTGACTGGACGCCGCAAACCCCGTCCTGGCCGCGGCGTCGTCATCAACCACGATACCGTCCAGCGACTTAACTTCGATCGCCTGCGCGGACGTTCGCACCGGGCCGGTCCAGACCAATACTTGGCGATCCCGTTCCAATTGCGCCCGCAGGATGTCGTAGTCTATCTCCTGCACGGAGACATCTTCGCGAATTGCCTGCATGGCGGCCGTCGCGGCGGATTGACCCAGGACCATGAAGACAGGCTCCATCCGGATTGAGCCAAACGCCATGTGCGATGCGCTGAGGCAGACCGGCACCAGCAGATTATCGCATTCAGCTTGCTTGGGCGTAAGCGAACGGTAGTCGATCGGGTACGGCGAGAAGCCCCCCACTTCGACATCACCCTCGTTGCGCACGTGCCCCTTGTTGTCGACGTAACGTTGCACGTTGTGTGAATCCATCGTGTATGCCGCCAAGCCGACCGGTTGTTCCGCGGTGACGCGTCCCTGGCAATTGTGCTGCGTCATGACGTACGGCCCGATCATGCGCCGCCCTTCGCGAACATACAGTTGTTCCTGCCACCCGTCCTCCCGAGCGAACTCGTCACGACACGTTCCCCAGCGAGCGACCTCGCGACGGATTGAGTCGGGCACGCGGCGGTGATTGGCGAGTGTCCACATCAGGCCTTGCTGGTAGATTCGATGTTGCTGTCGAATCTGCTCGCGCCTGCCATAGCTGGCCTCTGCATAATCATAATTTTGGCCGATAAAATCGGTCGAAAAGCCAGTGCGATTATTCGTGTCGGTCTTGCGATTGGGCATCGCCGAGTTGATCCACGGCATCCCTCGCTCGCCGGCCTCAAAATTTCGCAGGAGCAGTTCGAAGCGGAGCGGATCGTAGCCATCCGGTTTGACAAACGGCAGACGATTCTCAGGGTGGTCCGTCAGGCACATGCGATAGCAAAAGGCCTGGGCGCGGCGGTCGCCCGCCCCCTCCTCGCCGGGACCGGCGGAATCGATTCCCGGCAGCAAGCCGCTGTCGGGGTTTCCCGGTTCGACATAGGGATCAACGCCGGGCTGGAACTGATGAAACCGAGCGTGCCGGGTTTGCACTCCGTTGAGCGTCTCCTGGTACGTCGCGTTACTTTCACGACCAACGGTGTAGCTGACCCCGGCGGCGGACAGCAGGTCGCCTTCGTAGGTCGCGTCGATGAAGACACGCCCGCGAACCGACAGGCCGCTTTCCATCGTGATCGTTGCCAGGCGCTGCGACTCCTTCGCGACGCCGCGTGCTAACTTGCCGGGGGCGGTATTGCCGGTTCGATCGAGACGTTGCTCCAACATCACCGGAATGTCATGCTCGCGCACGATCTCCTCCATGATCGCCAGCGCCGCGGAGGGTTCGAACGTCCACATGGTGGCCTCCTGGTTGCCCGAGCGAGTTTGGCCGCCGTCGCGATACTCCTCGCGCCGCTGCCACGTCCAATGTTCCGGTTGATCGTAGTACTTGCGAACCCGTTGGTAGAACTCGCGAGACACGCCGCCGATAGCCGCCTTATTGCCGATGTCGGTCTGCCCGAGTCCACCTGTTGTGAGACCGCCGATCCGCGCCGACGGTTCGAGCACGACAACGGTGCCACCCAGGCGGCGGACTTCGACCGCGGCGGCAATTCCCGCCGACGTTCCGCCGTACACCACCACGTCATACTCGCGAGTCTGAGCAACGCACGACGCAATCACTGACAGGCAACCCACGGTGATTGTGGCGACGTACACCGCAGCAGTTGCCAGATTCGAGCGGCGGATAGATTTGACGAATGTTCGCATGAATTTGCCTTTACATTTCCCGGGCGGTAACGTGTTGCAAGCTGTTCGACACGGTGGACGGCACCTGTCCGATGTACCTTTTGTGCCACTAATGTAATCAATTCCCGGTCGCGGCGCGCCAGGCAGGACACGCTTTCCACGACGAACGCCCACAAGCCGTCGACCCACCTCTGCGTTGCGTGCGACGAACGTGCCAAGCGGATAAACTGCTGGTCTTGGTCGCTACAACGAACCGTTGTACGGAATCATGACACCACAACCGAACGAAACACTCCCCATGGATTCATCTTCACACGACTGGACGTTCCTGCACGTTAACGACAGCCACATGGGGACAGCCCGCTCGTATCGGTTTCGTCCGGCGATCAATCGGCGCTGGGCGGCGATCAAGCGTCAAATGTCGGAAACCGATGCCGACCTGCTGTTACATGGCGGCGACTTTACGCGCGACGGGCAGACCCATGAATTTGAATTGCAGCAGGCGCGGGAAGATCTGGACAGCTTGCCGTTTCCTGCGTTTTGTATTCCCGGCAATATGGACGTCGGCAACAAGCACGCAGTGACCAACGGGGACAAGAGCCTTAACCGGAACAACTGGGACTGGCATGATCCTGAGCTGAACATGACGGCGAGTCGGCTCGACCTGTTCGCCTCGTACTTTGGACCGATTCATTGGACGTTCATGCATCGCGACGTGCGCTTCACCGGATTCTACGCGGCGGTTACCGGGTCCGGGCTGCCTCACGAGGCGCGGTTCTGGCGGTTGCTCGAACGGCTGCCGACGTTGCCCAGGGCCAGGCACCACGTGGCCGTGATGCACTACTGGCCTTTCATCGAGCGGCCCGATGAACCGAACTGGGAAAACACGATCGCCGCCGAGTACGACAACTGGTATTTTTCGATTGATGCGCCGCATCGTCAGCGAATGTGGCAGCTGCTGCGGGACGCAGGCGTCGAAATTCTGTTCTGTGGCCACGTCCATACGGGGCGTCCCGCACAGGTGGTTGACGGAATTCGCGTGATCCGGACGTGCGCTGCCGGCAACACGGCGCAGATGGTCGATCGGTGGCCGGATGTCGACACGCGGTTCGGTTTCCAACGTTGCGATGTCACGGCCGCTGGGATCGACGTCACGTTCGTGCCCGGTGACGACCAGTGCGGCGAGTTCGATTCATTCGGCCCGATGGGTCACCCGCCAATCGAGGAACGTGATTACTCGGTGGCGCGCGAGAAACCTCCGCTGGCCCCAGATCCAGGAGGAACTGCCTGACCGTCAAAGTGCTCCTCGAACGGCTCGCGTGAAGCTGCCCCGCCCGCCCTGAATCATGCGGGCCGTGATGCCATCTGGAACGGCTGACCAAGTTCGATCACACGTTCCGCTTTCGCATACCAGCCCTGCGGCTGGAATTGAGAAGTGTGCAGGTAACACTGAACGCGCACGCGCGGGCTCCCGTCGGTGAACGTAAAGAGGCGGCTCATCGGAGTCGAATGGCCGTGGCCGTGGCACTTGGTTAGCGCCGCGACGTTGACGAAATTAACATCCCATTTACGCTCGATATGGCCGCGCCCGCCAGTGCGGTCCTCGGGATGGGTATGCGTGTGCGCGCCCAGCCAAAGATCAATCGCGCCTGGCTTTGCGGCCAGATAGGACTCGAAGGCCTGGGCATCGGGTTGGTCGTCGAGCCAATATAGATAGGATGCACCGCGCGGCCCACCTTGCGGATAGTAACCGTGATAGTTCGACTGCCACTTACCATCACGCGACTTCTTGAACCCTTCCCACTCGCCGGAAGCCACGGTCGTCTCCTTGAGCATGTGATGATGGGCGGAAATGATGACCGAATCCGGATTCGCGCGAACGAGATCCTTCCACCACGAGAACGTCTCCCCCGTCACCGCGCCGGCTGGATACCCGCCGCGGCTGCCACGACCAACCGGTGGCCCAACGTCATTACGGTCGCTCATCATGGCGAATAGCAGATTGCCGACTCGAAATGTGTAGCGTTCCCAGGTTCCCTCGACGGGATACGGCCGGTTCTTCGCGTCCACTCCCGAATACTTTGTGTTCTCGCCGGTGGGATCGATCCATTTCCGAAACCACCACTGCGTTTCCTCGTCGGCGAAGGTCGCGTCATGGTTTCCAGCCAAATTGTAGAAGTGCTCGCGACGATGCGCTCGGGCTGCGCGGAATTGGCGGACCACTTCCTCGCCTTCGTCGTCTTGGGGAGCGCCCTGGTTGCCGGACGAGTCCCCCAGATGCAACGCGATGTCCCATTCGAACGCCGGCCCGCCCTGATCGCCGCCTCGTTCACTCTGTCGAATCGCATCTGCGAGGCTTTCGCGTTTGTGATGCCGCAGGTCAGTGCCGACGTGCGCGTCAGAAGTTGCCCATAAGCGAAAGGTCTTGGCAGGTCTGGGCGCCTCATCAGCCGTAGCGACGACGCTCACGAGCCCACCCGCCGTAACCGCCTGCGCCGAGCGAACTGAGAACTCACGCCGCGTCAGCTTCCCAATTGTCATCGCATCTTCCTTTCGATCATTTCTTCCTTGCATTTATGGACGCACGATGTCGCTGGCCGAGCGCCGATGCCTGGCGAGACGTTGGTAGGCAAGCCCGCGTCACATTCGCTCGGCGAAATGGCCGATCGCGATTCAGCAGCGCACACCCCGTCAGCGGGACAGGCACGTTCTTCGCCGACAGGCGGTTGTTCCGCAGTTGCGTATAATGGGCGACGAAAAACGAGCCGGTCCCGGATGGTCGCCGAATTGCACTCGGTCATTCAAGTTGCCGGCCCGTCAATTTCCGGCAGGTTCGGTTCGGTCACGGCTGCGTCACAGCAAGCCATCCCGCTTGAGAAGGGCCAGGATCTCTTCCACGATTTCTGCATGCTCGCTGGCGACGTTGTTCGATTCTCCGATGTCATTCGTAAGGTCATACAGGCGCCAGTCGTCCGCTGGCTTCGCCTTTGACGACGATGTCACGTTTGGAGCAGCGGCTCCTGGCTTCTGCGAGCGCTTTGTGACGGGGCGTCGGTATTTCACGAGCTTCCATTTTCCATATCGGACGCCCACGGAAGTCGCCCCTTCCAGGCTCGCACAATAGAGGTACTCGTGCCGGCCCTGTTTGTCAGGCTCGCCTAACAACGTGGGCAGGTAGGAAATACCGTCGATCGCGTCCGGAAGTTCAGCGCCGGCCAGTTCGCACGCCGTGGGCAAGAAATCCTGGAAGGCAGACGGATGGGAGGAGACCGTACCGGCGGCGATCTTGCCGGGCCAACGCGCGATCATCGGCACCCGGAAACCGCCGTCATGCATCGATCGTTTGAAGCCGTTGAGGTCGCCGTTGGAGTTGAAGAACTCGTGTTTGTGGCCTCCTTCGTTGTGGGGCCCATTGTCCGACGTGAAAACGACCAGAGTCTTCTTGTCGATCTCGAGCTCCTTCAGCAACTTCACCAGGCGGCCGACATCCGCGTCCATGCGACCAATCATTGCCGCAAAGCCTTTTTCGGGATTCGGCCAGTCTTTGTCGGCGTAGATACCATAGTCCGGAACTTCCATGCCATCGCCATGGACGCGGCCACCTTCATTGTTGGCGTGCGGGATCGTCCAGTGGATGTGAAGCAGGAACGGGTTGTCCTTTTGTCGGCGAATGAAATTAAAAGCTGCGTCGGTCATGAAATCGTGTGAATAGCTGACGCGCTTGGAAGAGACTCGGCCGCGACCATTGGGGTAGTCGCCAATCACGTTTCCCGGCAACGGCACCTGACGATCGTTCTCCCACAAGTGAGTTGGATAATAATTGTGCGCGACGCTTTGGTTCAAATAGCCGAACCAGTAATCAAAACCGTTGTGATTCGGATGGCCGGGATTGTCGATCTCCGACGGGTCATCGACGTTGCCGAGTGCCCATTTGCCAACACCACCGGTCGCGTAGCCAGCGTCGTGCAGGCACCGCGCCACCGTCCGTTCAGTGGCCGTTAAGCTGCGGGGACGATTGCCGGTCAAACCGGTATGTCCGACGTGCTGGCCGAGCCACAGCACGAGGCGCGACGGGCGGCAGACCGTGTGTCCGGCGTAATGGTCCGTGAATCGGATGCCCTCCTTGGCCAGTTGATCAATGTTCGGCGTCTGAATCACCCGCTGCCCGTAACACCCCAAATCCCCGTAACCGAGATCGTCGGTCATGATGTAGATGATATTGGGTCGTGGCGCAGCGGGGTTCACCTCCGCAGCCAGGCAGGCGGTGTCTCGGCCGGCGTCCAATGCGCTGCCGCAGGAAAGTACGGTCCAGCAGGTAAGGGCCATCAGTGCGGGCAAGCGATGCGACATCGGTGAGTGATCCTTGATTTCATGATGCAAATCGAGCGGCGAAGGTGCTTCGTGCGAGCGGCAGGCCTCTCGCGACGCGGCGAAACTCGCGAGTGTGCATTCTAGCTCCACGGCGTCGCCTTTGTCATCAAGACAAGCTTGCAATGAGGTAGTGGTTCACCGATATTGTGACGATACCGGATCGTCAAAGCGTCAGGCACCAGTTTCGGCACCATGATCTCTCGGCGAGATTATGATATCGGGCCGGAATTGAAACAGCTCCGACCTGTCAGGAGTGACGGATTGATTGCTCCGGGCCATTACTCATTCGCACGACGTTGACCTACTTACCACAAGACTTCAGCGGGGTTTAACTCATGTCGACACGAAAACTGACGATCACTTGCGTGATGCTGATGACCGTTCTGGTTGGTCTCGCCGGGGCCGACGATGACAACGCGAAAAAGAAGAAGGCCGGAAAGAAGCGAGCCCAGCAAGCGGAAGCGGTGTTCGACAAGATTAAATCGCTGGCCGGCGATTGGGTGGCGACCAAGGGCGAGCACAAAGGTCAGGTCGCCCTCAACGTGCGGGTGATTGCGGGCGGGTCGGCTGTGGTCGAGACGGAGTTTCCTGGTAGCCCCCAGGAGATGATCACGGTCTATCACCTCAATGGCAACAATGTAATGCTGAATCACTATTGCATGCTAGGCAATCAGCCCCGCATGAAGGTCAAGCAGGGCGATACCGAGGACACCTTGGTCTTCGAATTCGCTGGCGCGACGAACCTGTCATCGGAAAACGATGCCCACATTCACGAGGGCAAGATGAAGTTTGTCGACCAGGATACGATTCATTCGACGTGGGTCATGTTCAAGGACAACAAGGCGCAAGAAGAACACACGTTTGAGATGGCGCGAAAGAAATAATTCCCTTTCGCCCCCGTAGTCGATGGGCACGGAAAGGACTGCAGATGCTTGACACGGTTGTGGCGATTTCGATCGGCATCGGACTCGCCGCGGCCTGCGGTTTTCGTGTGTTTGTGCCGACACTTGTCATCGGTGTGGCGGCTCGCGCGGATCTGCTAACGTTGGCTGACGGTTTTCAGTGGATGAGTTCGTCCGCGGCGATTACCGCCTTCGCCGTGGCCACGGCACTGGAAGTTGGCGCCTACTACCTGCCGTGGCTTGATAACCTGCTCGACACCGGTGCCGCACCGCTGGCGATTGTCGCCGGCACGGTCGTCGCGGCTGCGTTTATCACCGACATGAACCCGTTGCTGAAATGGTCGTTGGCGATCATCGCCGGTGGGGGGTCGGCCGGCACCATCAAGGCGGGACTTGCCGGCATCCGTGTCGGATCAACATTGACGACCGGTGGGATCACGAATCCGATTGTATCGACGATCGAATGGATCACGGCCCTTGGCATGTCCGTGCTCGCTGTATTTTTGCCAATCCTCGCGGCCCTCGTGGCGATCGCCCTGGTTGCGTTGCTGATCCGATTTGCCTTCCGCTTCGCCCGTCGTTGCCGCAGCGTTCCCGTTGCGGAAACCGATTGAGTTGGCTGCCCTGTTGACCGAAGGTCGCACGTTTTCATGTTCGAACTGTTTGCCTCAATGCCCGATCTTGGGATTGGTGACCTCGAACCGCTACTGGACCTGCTGGCGCAAGCCGGCGGCGGCGGCGGTTTCGGCGGGGGCGGCGGAGGTGGTGGCAGCGGAGGTGGTGGTGGCGATGGCCTCGGCGCGCTGATCTACCTGCTGATCCAATTCACAATACGCTATCCCCACTTGGGTATTCCGCTGATAATGCTCCTTGGCGCTGCGTTGTATTACGCCAAGCGAGCGGAAGGAGAAGCGCGCGTCACGCGGACCATTCGACGGGGTCGGAAGGTCCAGGAGGCCGCGTTGCAGGACGCATCGTTACAGCAACTCGCCCAGCGCGACGCCAACTTCGACGAACATCTCTTTTTGCAGCGGGCTGCCAACGCGTTTCTGACGACGCAGTCTGCCTGGAGCGACCAGGACCTCAGCAGTTGCCGAGGTCCTGGTCGCTCCAGGCAGACTGCGTCGTCAGAAACGCAGTCTGCCTGGAGCGACCAGGACCTCAGCAGTTGCCGAGCGTTTATTTCCGACGGCGTACATGAACGCTTTGATCTGTATATTGCCATGCAGCGTGCGGAGAACATCCGCAATCGCATGCGGGATGTCTCTGTCGCCCGCAGCGAGATTGTCGCCGTCACCAACGATCAGCATTTTGACACGATT
>JAUIHJ010000158.1 GCA_030432015.1 bacterium | reverse complement strand
GGTCATCGTGTTACTTGGATCAGCCCAATTAGAGCAGGCTCTCCAACAACAAACGCATTTTCCGCAATTCGACCATATGGTCCACGTCCGGCATTTCCGTGATGTGAACGCTGAGGGCCCGCGTGTAACCGGCTTGCCGAAGCAGTCCTACCAGGCGGCCATAGTCGACTTCGCCCTGGCCGACGCGAACCTGCATCTGATCCTTCTTCGTGTCGCGCAGATGCACGTGATACACGTACTTCATCAATTTGTCGACGCTCTTGTTGTGGTGCGGGCCACAGATGTACTGGCTGGGATCGAATGCCAGGCCGAGCCCTTTGACGTTGTCGCAGAGGACGGCCACGGTATCGGGATCTTCCGACAGGCGGCCAACCTGGCTGAGCATTCCCACCCGAACTCCCTGCAACTCGGCGATCGCCACCAGCTTGCGAAGCCGTTCGACTTCCTCGTTAAAGGGCGTGCCGAGCAGGCCTGATGGAATGATCAGCGTCACGACTTTGGTCGCTTTGGCCAAGCGGGTAATCGCTTCGAACTGCTTGTAGTACGCGTCTCCTTCCGCCTCAATTTCCAGGCTGTACGCCGCAATGTCCAGTCGGTGCGTATCGCGACAGCGGGCAATGGATGTTTCAAGGTCGGCGAGGACTTCCGAAGGACGAATCGGGCCACCATTCTCATGGATGGCGATTTCGACGCCCGTGTATTCCAGGTCATTAAGTCTGCTGATGGCCTCGACTAAAGGCAATTCAGCGTGACACTCGGTGGACGCGACGACAATCAATGCCGACTCCTTTCCGCAAAACAATACCAATCCAGGGTGACCAGGGGCACTCGATTGTCCCATCCGCACCACGGCGAACTTCATGCGCTTAGATAGCTTTCGGGTACTGTAACGTCAGGTGCCAGTTGAGGGCAACACCGGTGAGGGTCGTCTCGACGGGGGCCACCCTGCGAACACGGCACCGCTATCGCTGCATGCATGCGACCGTGGGTACTCGCTTTCGCCACCGGCTGATGCGTTGGCGGATCGACTACTGCCCCGTGACGGTCTGCCACCATGGTGTTATTGTTGCTGTGGGGACGCGAAATCGATGACACTGGCCGGCGGCCTCGCGGGACAGCGCCAAGTCGCTCCATAAGCCGTTGTTTGTCCCTGGATGGTCCCCCGCCCGGAAAACTGGCAGGGGGCCAAAGACAGTTGCAGGGCAACGCCCGGCATCACGAATTCGCGCTGTCCAGCTAGAATCACAACAAGAACTCAATTGAAATCGAAAACGCCTCCCCTTCTTCAATGAAGCGGGATTCACCGCCGACGTGCCGCTCGCTAGGGCCCGCGCTGAAGCAACCACCATCGTGCCACCGCACGGGAGATCATCATGGCCGAAGAATCGCCGCAATCCGTTCCGCCATCCGCACTGGCTCCGTTGTCGCAACCCGCACCGCAACCACCGCCCCAGATCGTGATTCAGCAGGGAGGCGGCCTCTCTGGTCGCGTTCTCAGCTGGATGGGATGGGCAGGCTTTACGCTCTGCGCCATCATGCTGATGAGCCAGTACGCGATGTTAGGCGACTACTTCGATACCACAGGGGGCATTTATGAGCGGTTCCACTCGGGTTCTGAGTATGGTCGCGAGAAGGTCGCCATCATTTCCTTGACAGGTGTGATCGTCGAGGGAGACGGCTTTGTCAAACGGCAGATTGATCGCGTGCGGGATGACGAGAATGTGAAGGCCGTTGTGCTGCGAATCGACTCGCCAGGCGGCACCGTAACCGGCTCCGACTATATCTACCATCATCTCACACGCCTACGTACCGAGCGAAAAATTCCGCTGGTGGTCAGCATGGGGAGCATCGCGGCGAGCGGCGGCTACTACGCCGCCATGGCGGTTGCTGACCAACCCCAGAGCATCTATGCCGAGCCGACCACCACGACCGGTTCGATTGGCGTGATCATCCCGCATTACGACATCAGCGGCTTGATGGCGAGGTTCGATGTCAAGGATGATTCAATCGCCAGCCACCCTCGCAAGCAGATGCTCGCCATGACCCGGGCGATTCCGGAAGAGCACCGTCAGATTTTGCAAAATTATGTCAACGAGTCGTTCAATCGTTTCAAGGAGATCGTCAAGTCAGGTCGTCCTGCTTTCTTGAAGAACCCGGACTTGCTGGAAGAATTGGCGACGGGGGAAATCTTTTCGGCCACCCAGGCGAAAGCCCAGGGGCTGGTCGACGAGATCGGCTTTATCGAAGATGCGATTGATCGCGCTCTGGCGATGGCGGGCCTGGAAAAGGACACCACGCGCGTGGTTCGCTTTGAAAAGCCTGCCGGGCTGTTTGACTTGCCCGTGATCGCCATGGCTGGCCACCAGCAGTCGTCGGATATGAATATGCTGCTCGAGCTAAGCGCACCGCGGGCCTACTACCTGTCGACATCGTTACCACCTTTCGCCGCCAGTTATTCGCAATTGCTGGAACTGCCCTGACTGGTAAATGGCCGAGCGTGATTCTGCAGCGCACACCCCGTCAGCGGGACAGGCACCGATTTCGCCGGCAGGCCGTTTTTCCCCAATGGAATCTCATGAACGGCGAAGAACGAATCGGTCCCGGGTTGTCGCCGAATCGCACTCGGTCATTTTGGCGTTGGCGGAACCCCATCGGTGAGCGCGCGCAGTAGGCGACTCGGGCGCTCAGCCGCCACGGCGGCGTTTGGGGCCAAACGGCGGACGAAATTCTCCCGGTCGGCGGAGGCCGCTCCGCCAATAGAGCCGCTCCAATTCTTCTCGCTTTCGATCCGGCGGTAGATTGTTCAAATAATCTTTTTCCGCGGCGTCCAGGCTTTCGAGAAATGCATCGAGCGTCGGCTTTGCCAGCATGGGCCGGTTTTCCCGGCGACTCAAGATCGCGGCGTTGACCCAACTCTGAACCAGACGCCGTTTTTCCGCGTCGCTGTTGGCGGCGGCGATCGCGTTCTGCGCCGGCCGCGACAGTTGCTGCATCAGGGCCTGCTGGTCGGCCGTGGTGGGATCGAGCCGCTCGAGGAAATGGGTTCCACTGATGCCTCCCGTTCTTCTCCGAAAGACTGCCATGACCTCCATGCGTTGTCGCAACGGCGGCTCGATCGCCCGCAACCGCGCTTGCTCGACAGCGGGCAACTTTCTCAGGGCCAGTTCGGCAAGCCAGTCGACGATCGCCTCACGGTCTTGGACGCTGAGGGGCTTTTGCGCGAGTTCCTGGAACCGCTCGCGTTCCTGCCGCTCGATCAGCTTCTTAATCGCCTTGATACGCTGATCGGCGGGTAAGGCCATTAATTCCAGGCGTTCGCCGGCTGTCAGGCTCTGCATCCACTGATGATAGAGCCGCAACACCGACGTGAGTCGGTCTCGATTGGAGTTGGTCGAGATCTCAGCGTGCAGGTCGCGAAGTTTCTGTCGCCCAGCTTCATCGAGCTGCGAGAAACGCTGCTGATTTCGGCGCAAGTCGTCCTTTTCCGCGGGCGACAGCGACTCCACATAGGCACGCCGCTGCGCCATGACGGCGTCACCCCCGCGCGGGTCGTTGCCGTCGCCGCGCGCAGTGCCGACCAGCAGGAAGCTCGCAAGCAATAAACTGGCAAACGAGACGGCAGTGGGCGTGACCAGGTGGTCGCTTGTGGCCTTACGGTTCATCACTGATCTCCGCGACGAAGAGCCCTTCGTTCTCCAACGCGATAAGGAATTCGACATCCTCGATTTGCTGCAGCGCCTGCAAGTTCTCGATCACCGGCAGATCGTTCAGTAACTCGCGATTTTCCTGGTGCAACTCGGCTGAAGCGATCCAGAACCCTGCGAGCGACGAAGTGAGCAAACTCGCCATGGCGGCGGCGCCCAGCCACATTCGTCCCCTGCCCGACTTCCGCGTCAGGTCCTGCGTACCATGGGAGGCCGAAACCGCCACCATCTCCAGCGTGGTCTGCGCGAAGTCATCGGCAACCTCGACGCGCGGTAGCTCGTCGAGAAGATCCCATGCGCGTTGATGCTCTCGCACTCGCTGCGCAAGCTGTGGATCCTGAGCCAGACGGCTTTCGATGTGCTGCTGCGTCTCTGCATCGACTTCGCCATCCAGGAAGGCGACCAGGTCGTCAAGGTCGTGGGGCGAATCCTGTTCCGCGTCGCGTTTCATCCGATCGAACCTCCTTCTGGACGTTCTCCGTCTTGCATGTAGGGTTCCAGGATGAGCCGCAGGTTCTCTCGCGCCCGGGAGAGCAGCGACTTGGTCGCTTGCAACGACAGACCCATCGTTTCACCGATCTCGAGGTAGCTCATGCCTTCGAACTTCGCGAGCAGCATGGCCATCCGCTGACGCTCGCTTAACGCATCAATGGCGAGCCGCACGATTTCCGCGCGCTCTGCTTTGTCCAGCACGCGCGCTGGCATCAGCCCGCTCGCCGCCAGGGCCATTTGATCGATTGCGGGCGGGCCATCGTCGCGATCCCCGCTCGCCACGTTGACTTCGTGACGTCGCGCTTGACTACGCTTGGCGTTGCGAGCAACGTTGTTGGCGATTGTGAAGAGCCATGTCGAAAACTTGGCTTGAGGCTTGTATCGTTTTCGTGCGAGGTAAACGCGCATAAAGGTTTCTTGTGCCAGATCTTCAGCCTGTTCCCGCTTGGAGACCAAGTGCCGGAGCACCGCCAGCAAGCGTCCCTGATACCGTGTCACCAGCTCTTCGAATGCCGCAGCATCGTCGTCGCGCACCTGTAGCATCAGTTGCACGTCCGGATCGCGCAACTCGTACCGATATTCTGTTGTTTCGCTAATCGACAAAACACGCTTTCCGATCGCGAGCGCAAGGTGGTCCGCGTCGACTTCGGGCGAACAGGGAGTCTCTCGGCAGTCTAAATGAACGACCTTCGAGCAGCCAGTGCCGTCGGCGATGCCGCCATCGGTCCATCTCTCAATAACACCGGTCCGAGCGCAAAGTTCCTGTGGCTTCATCCAAGGGCTGTCGAGCCACCAAGCGTGATCATGGCGCTTCCGAAGCGACCCTGACGACCACCCGTCCGGTTCCTTTGTCCGTCATACGCTACTTGAAGTGGCCACTCCAGTGTGCCATGCTCTGAACTTTCCAGCAAGAAAACAACTCGCCTCTCTTGGATTCTGAAAACTTGGGCATGCACATGACGCGGAATCAGGCTCTCAAGCTGTGTGGACTTTTCTTCTGCCTTCTGGTTACGGCGACTGCCGGAAAGTTGTACTCGCAGGATCCAGCGGCCCCACCGGCAAGCGAGCCAGCGGACGTGACCTCGCCCGCAGGCGCCACACTACCGGATTCGCCCGCAGTCACATCGTCGCCGGGGGCGTCGTCAACGGAGGCTGCTCAGGTCGACCCACCCCCTGCGGTTGTCTGGCCAATGGTCTGTTTAGGCGTGGGGATCGCCACGGTGCTGGGACTCATTATTGCACTCAAGGTCAATGCCTTCATTGCGTTGATCAGTGCTGCGATGATCGTCAGCTTAATGGCGCCCGGTGCCACGGCGGACAAGATCGGGCGTGTTGCGAATTCGTTCGGTGGCGCCGCGGGCAGCATCGGGATTGTGATCGCGATGGCCGCGGTCATCGGCAAGTGCATGCTGGACAGCGGAGCGGCGGATCGGATCGTCCGCGCATTCTTGAAGGTCATGGGAGAAAAAGGGGCTCCGATGGCGCTAATGGGCAGCGGTTTCGTCTTAGCCGTTCCGGTCTTTTTTGACACCGTCTTTTATTTACTGGTCCCACTGGCCCGCTCGCTGCATCGGCGCACCAAACGCAATTACCTCCTGTACCTGATGGCCATTGGCGCCGGAGGTGCCATTACGCATACCTTGGTCCCACCGACTCCGGGCCCATTAATGATGGCGTCGAATCTTGGCTTTGATGTCGGCTGGATGATCTTGATCGGAATTCTGGTTGGCATCCCGCCGGCGATTATCGGTGTGCTGTGGGCTCGAATGATCGACCGTCGAATGGATGTCCCGATGCGTCCGATTGGCAACGAAGTCGAACCGGATCCGTTGAAGGACGAAGAACTGCCATCGCTGTTCATGTCGTTGCTGCCCGTATTGCTGCCCGTCGTGTTGATCGCGGCCAATACCGTCTTGAATACCATGGCGGACAACGAACACGCCGCCTTGCTGAAGACCACGGACGTGAAGGATTGGCCCGCCTTGATGACGACGCTGCGGAGCGAGCTTGCTGGCAGTGAGGCCGCGCCGGCGCAACGCATTATCGCCACGATCGAAGGCGGCGTCGGTCAGCCGGATCAGCGTCAGGCGGTGGTCACATTGATCGAAGGGGATGGCCCGCTGTCAGCCACCGACCAGGAGCAGGTCGTTGAGGGGTTGAATCGATTTGTCCTGCCTTCCAAGACATTTCATCGTGGCGTAAGCGAAGATGCGTTTGTCGGCGTGTTGCCCAATGGAACGGCACAAAGCCTGTTGGGCAAATCTCGTTTGCGGATGAAGCAGTCGGTTGTGGAACGGATGAATCGCGCGCTGCTGGAATCGGTCTATCCGGATCTGATCGAGCCTCACGTCTGGGACACCCCGGCCCGCCGCTGCGCGGATGTCAGCTCGCTGGTCGGCAACGCCAATCTCGTGCTGCTGATCTCCACGGTCATTGCGTTGTGGCTGGTGGTGCGACAGCGGGGGCTCAGCCGAACCGAGGCTGCGAATCTGGTGGAAGTCGCCTTGATGAGCGGCGGGGTGATCATTCTCATCACCGCAGGTGGAGGGGCTTTCGGCGCGATGCTGCAGGAGGCCGAGATCGGAACGGCGATCGAGACTTTGCTGGGCGGCTCGGCCGGCGGCGGACAGAGCAGTCAGTTAGCGCTCTTGTTTCTCGCCTTTGTCTTCGGCTCGATGCTAAAAATTGCTCAAGGCTCGGGCACCGTGGCGATGATCGTTGGCACGAGTATGATTGCAGCCATCATCGGCCCGCTGGAATTGACGTTCCATCCCGTCTACCTGGCATGCTCGGTTGGCGCTGGCTCGCTGGTGTGTTCGTGGATGAACGACAGCGGTTTCTGGATCTTTGCCAAGATGGGTGGTCTGACCGAAGTGGAAGCCTTGAAGTCGTGGACAGTGATGTTGGCCGTGCTGGGGCTGGTCACTTTTGCGACGACGGTGCTGCTATCGTTTGCACTACCGTTGGTTTAATCCGGCGCAATTGGCCACAAGCGGCGTTGATCTCGTCACCTTTGCGCTGACGAAAATGGACGTTCAACCCACCGTCCTGCAGGATCTTTCGAAATTCCTTTTGGGCGTCCGCGGACGGAGTCTGGTACGGCAAACCAGCGACCGGGTTGTACGGTATCACGTTGAGCAGTGCGGATCGGCGCCGCAACAGGTGGACCAGTTGGCGAGCATGTTCCGGAGCGTCGTTCAGCCCACCCAGCAAGACGTATTCGAATGTCAGCTGCCGCCCGGAGGCGTCGAAGTAGTCATCCGCCGCGGCGATCACCTCCTCCAGACCCGTCTTGGCGTTGACGGGTACTAATGCGGTCCGTAATTCGTCGTTGGGTGCATGGAGAGAAACGGCCAGGTTGAACCGCGCGTTTTCGGCGGCCATTCTGCGCATCGCTGCGGGCAGGCCAACGGTCGAAATTGTGATCCGCCGCGGGCTGATGCCGAGTCCCTTCGGGTCAGTGGCATGGGCCAGCGCGGCCAACACGTTGTCCAGATTGGCCAGGGGTTCGCCCATGCCCATCACGACGATGTGGCTTAGTCGTTCGTCTGACGGCAACCGCCGCGCCAATTTCAGCATCTGATCGACCATCTCCGCGGCCGTTAGATTCCGCTCGACTCCGTCCAGGCCGCTCGCACAAAAGACGCACCCCATGGCGCAGCCGACTTGCGAACTGATGCAGATCGAGCGACGCATACCGTCCCTTAGCAGGACACATTCGATCTGACCGCCGCCGGGAAACTCCAGCAGTAGTTTCTCTGTCCCGTCGGCCGCTTCGTGAAGGCTCACAATTTCGGAAGTCCCGAATTCGAATGCCGCCGACAACTCGTCACGCAGGCTCTGCGACAGGTCCGTCATCTCGTTGAATGAGGAAGCTCGACGGTTGAACAGCCAGTCGCGAATCTGCCCGGCCCGATACGGTTTGTGGCCGTGATCGATCAACCACTGTTTGAGGTCTTCATTGGTGATGTCGAGCAGGTTGTTCATGTGCGTTGCGGCGGCGAAGCGTCGGTCAAATCATCACCGTCGTCGCTACGCTTGTCAGAGCGCAGGCCTCTGCCGGAGAGGAGCGGCAGCGACGGAATCATCGGACACCTAGTTGTCGCACGTTCCTTGGGGGCTCGGGGAATGCTTCGGCTTACGGTTCGACAGGACCCGTTCCACGATCTGCCTCACTTCGCCGCTCCGCAGGGCTGCCTCGAACATATCCAGATCGAGGTAGATGGCATGGCTGCAAAAGCGAACGGCCCAATTGTGATCGAGCGGGCTGATCGTCAACACTGCACCTTGGCCATGTTCGTGCGCCTCCCACATTTCAATCGCGGTTCCCATGGAGGCTTCGGGGAGATACGCGATCAGGACGTCGACTTCACGGCATTGACGGTTATGCCCATAGAACACCCGACGGCCGTCTTCGTCATTGTAGGCGACTGATTCGGGATGACCCGCAAGAGGGTCATAGATCTCAGCCTCTGGAATGTGCTCGGAAATCACCTTCGCCAGTTCTGCCCGATAATCCTGTTGGTGCAAGCTCACGTCGCGACGTGAGCCCTGCATGATACCGGCGAGAAAAAAACGCATAGTGTTTACCGTGGCTGGCCTGCTTCTGGGCGTGCTGGGTTTGCCCTGCGACTTCCGTTAGGATAAGCGACCTGGGAGAACTAGCAACCCACGTTGCTGTTCAAGTACATCACTCTGACTTCAGCTGGGGACCGTTTGTGCCTACCTCACGACCGCCGCGGCGGGCATCGTCTCGCCAACGATCGCGTGCCATTTCCGCTGGTAGCGGATCGCCCGCCGGCACTTCCTCCACTGAGAACATCGAACCGGATCTGTCGCGCGCCGTGGACTTGGTGATGGAGATGATGGCGATCCCCGGTACAAGCGGCGAGGAGTCGGCGATCGCCGATTACATCCAGTCCCACCTCGTGCAGGCAGGGGTCGCGCCCGCGCACATCAGGTTGGACTCGGCACATAAGCGTTCGCCACTTGGCGGGCAGATTGGGAATCTGGTGGTCAAACTTCCCGGTACGGTCCGCGCCCCCAGACGCATGATGACCGCGCATCTCGATACCGTCCCGATCTGTATTGGTTCGGTCCCCAGCCGTCGCGGGAACATTGTTCGATCAAGCGCGGCGGGCCGTGGTCTCGGTGCGGACAACCGCGCCGGCTGCGCCGTACTCTTAAGCGCGCTGCTGGAGATCGTCGAGCATCATTTGCCGCACCCTCCTTTGACCTTCTGCTGGTTTGTACAGGAGGAAGTTGGGCTCCAAGGCGCCCGCGCCGCGAGTCGCGGGCTGTGGGGAAACCCCAAACTGGCCTTCAATTGGGATGGTGGGGGTCCGACGAAGCTCACCATCGGTGCCACGGGCGGCTACCGTACCGAAATCACCATCCGCGGTATCGCAAGCCACGCCGGAAACGCGCCGCAGAAAGGGGTTAGCGCCATTGCGATCGCCAGCGTCGCGATTGCGGACCTCCTCCAACGCGGCTGGCACGGCAACATCCAAAAGGGTGCCCAGCACGGGACCAGTAACGTGGGGATCATTCGCGGCGGTGAGGCGACCAACGTGGTGACCGACGAAGTGTACGTGAAGGCGGAAGCACGCAGCCACGACCCAAAATTCCGTAAGAAAATTCTGACCGAGATCGAAAGCGCCTTTCGTCGCGCGGCGAAAGGGCTGCGCAACGACGCCGGTCGGACCGGTCGCGTGTCGATCGCCTCCACGTTGGATTATGAATCTTTCTTACTGCCAACCGATGCACCCTGCGTGCGGATTGCGCAGGCGGCAGTTCGGGCTGTGGGAGGCGAACCACAATTGGCGGTCGCCAACGGGGGCGTAGACGCCAATTGGATGACAGCGCACGGATTGCCCACGGTTTCGTTAGGATGCGGCCAAAAAAATCAGCACATGGAAACGGAGACGCTGAACATCGCGCAATTCGAGCTGGCGTGTCGGGCCGGTTTGCGCCTGGCAACCGGGACGGAGGCGGCGGATGACTGATCTGAATCGCGAGATCTGCCTCTGCTTTCATGTTTCCCAGCGGAAAATCGTGAACTTTATTCGGATCGAAAAACCGCGCCGTGCCGCTCAGCTTAGCGAGTGTTTCGGCGCCGGAACCGGTTGCGGCTGGTGTCGGCCATTCCTGCGAAAGATCTTCGAGCAGGCCGTTGCCAACGGCGATACGGAACTGAAACTCCCATCAGACGAAGAGTATTCCCGGCTGCGGAGCCGGTATGTGCGCGAGGGCGGGGGAACGCCGCCACCCAACGCAAGCCCGATCGACGATGAATGAGCAATCTTAACGCCGACATTTTCATCGGTCCGCAATTCGTGCCAACTGGCGGATGCAGACAGAATTCGTTATCATAGTCCGCGGTTGAAGACCAGCACCCTGTTTGGTGGGGTGCCGTCACGGCACGATCCACTTACAATGATGTAATAAAATGGCACGTAAGATCGTAAACAGGAAAGCTTTACGAGAAGAGGCAGATGCGGCAGAGGCCGCCGAAAAGGCAGCCGGCGGCACAAAGAAGAAGGCCGCCAAAAAGAAGGCCGCCCCGCGAAAGGCGCGAAAGAAAAAGGAAGCGGCCGAAGTTCGGGTCAAACTGTTCTACGGTGTATTCAACCAATCGCT
Organism: bacterium; assembly: GCA_030432015.1. GTDB lineage: Bacteria > Planctomycetota > Planctomycetia > Pirellulales > Pirellulaceae > ARS98. The sequence continues at coordinate 1,545 of JAUIHJ010000158.1, read as the reverse complement.
CAAACGGGTTGCGCTCTTCGAGTTCAACCAGAAAAAGCAGGCGGAAAAGAAGGCCCAGGACCTGAGCAAGGATGGCAAGACGCCCCATTTTGTGCAAAAGGTCAAAGAGGCCATCGAAGAGTAGCTTCTTAATATTAGATTTCCTTCGTGGCTCGCCCACTGCGGGTAGTTCGTTATGAATCGGCCTAGGAAATTGATTGCCGTCGCGTCGCTCGCGGCGCTAATGACGACCGGCTGCACAGGGTCCAGCACGCCTGGCACACCCGCGACTTCCGGCGGGAGTCCGTCCGTCGCCACCCCAACAGCGGGTCGCCCTGCGGACACCACTGCCAAGTCCGGTCCGGCACAGCCTGGCACCGCCAAGGGTGTCATTCGGGTCCCCCAGGACAAGCTGGCGATTGGTGACTACATGCCACCACTGGACGATGATCGTGTCGAAATTGCCAAGCCCCAAGGGTGGCAGGCGTTGCCGCGGGACAGCGCCTATTTAACCCGCTTCTTTCAGACCAATCGCAATGGCCTGCCCCGGATCGAAATCACCGTGGAACCGCGGACCTATGGCGAAATTGAGTCGGTAACGGCGGACAACGTCGAGCAATTTGCCAAGCTGGTCGCCAAGGACTTGGGCGACTTGGAACTTATCGAGAACGTCCTGCCGCTGCAGATCGGCGAGACCGCGTGTGCCCGGTATGTGGGCCGGGTGGATTTGAAGCTTGCGGCGGGTCAAACCATCAATGCCGAACGTCAGCGACTGCTGGTGCTGCAGGGTGGCCGGCTCTATACGATTGACCTGTTAGTTTTGCCAAACACCTTACGACAAAGTCGCGATGCGGCGTATGCCGTCTGCGCCAGCCTCCGGTTCGGAGGACCACCACATCCTGCCGGCGATGGGCTCCTTTCTGAATGAACCGCGTTCCGGTTCCAGCCTCGCCAACCTTGCACCGTTTTCGTCCCGATTGAATGCGTCCAATCGTTCCGAGTTATGCCAACAGCTTGGCGAGTCGTTCCCGTGTCGCTGCATCATCTAATTGACGTTTCCCAAAGCCGCGCTCGGCACCGGCATCGATGGCCTGCTGCTGTGACTCCTCGAAGTTTGAGATCAACATGCAGGGTGTCGCCGCCAATTCCGGCTCACCTTTGACCCGCTCGATAAGCTCGACTCCGTCGGCTTGATCGCGGTCGAGCTTGCGATTGATCAGCACCAAGTCGACGTTGCCTGATCGGATCAGTTTCAACGCCTCCTCGGCAGAATGCGCTCGAACGAGCTCCACTTCGAAATTCGCGTCAAGCATCATCTGCAGCGAAGCGTGATCCATGTCGCAGTTTCCGACATCAACGATGGTTTTCGGCATCTCAATCGAAACTCCGGAGGAGGCCTGACGCTGGGCAGCGAAACGTTGGCGAGCGGTCGGCGCGCGATGCAGAAAAGGTGGGGCAAACCGCGTGTTGACGGCGTCACTACCGCTTAGAGCAGTTGCGTTGTCACGGTGCCGAGTACGAAAGCAACGATCGAAAGCAGTGTAGCGCGTGGGTTCATTGTCAGGT
>JAUIHJ010000157.1 GCA_030432015.1 bacterium | reverse complement strand
GAAGTAGAGCCCGGTCAAAGGACCGGCCATCAGCAACATGCTGTATGGATCCGACGGAGTCAGCAACATCGAGACGACAAAAATCAACAGGATCGCGATCCGCCATTTCTCGATGTACATCTCGATTGAAACGAGCCCAATCCGGTGGATAAAGAGCATCACCAACGGAAGCTGAAAGGCAATGCCAAATCCCAGCGGCAGAAACAGGACAAAGCTAATCACTTCGCTGATGCGCAAGTCGGGTTCAATGTTGAGCATCCGACTGAAGCTGAACAGGAAATCGAGCACGGGGCCGAAGACAAAAAAGAACGCCAACGCCGCGCCGGAAAGAAACAACAACAAGCTGAACGGCAGATAAAGGTGGACGTACTTTTTCTCGTGTGGATAGAGCCCAGCCGCCACGAAAACCCAGATTTGATAGAAGATGTACGGGCTGGCGAACAGGAGTCCGGCGACCAGACCCGACTTCATCCAGATCATGAAGCTCTCGTGAGGACTCAACGTCGTCAGTCGAGCTTTGGCCGGCTTCCACAGCCGAATCTTGATCATGTCCGCCTGCGGACTCGGCAAGACTTCCTTAACGAGCTCATTCATCTTTCCAAAATCACCTTGACCCGTCGGAGCCACGCTCGTGGGATCCCCTGCACTGGCCGGCTTGGTATCCGCCGTCGCGGTGGCAGCCGCCGCCTCGCTGGTGCCACTCGCTGCTGACTCGGAAACCAGTCGCGACAGCAAGGCGGTTTCGACATAAACCTCCTCGTAGACAAATGCCGAGTTCTTGGCAAACTTCTTCATTTGCCCATCAAGCTGCTTGCCGTAGGTCTTTTCCAGTTTGGCGACGGCGAGGTCCGCGTAATGGTCTCCCAAGGCTTCGATCAGCGGACCTTGAATAATTGCCACAACCTGATTTGCAAAAAACAGGCCGATGATCGAACCAACGGCCAAGCCGATCAACGCTCGCGTCAGTGATCCCCTCAGCTCCTCAATATGGTCGCCGAAGGTCATTGTGGTACCTTCAAACAGATCTTCGTGCGGGTGTTTCGCCATGACGTGCCTCGCGTTTGGAAATACAAAGATGGCAGGGAACTGCGTGCGGGAGTCCGAAGGCACCATCGCGGCGTGTCGCGGTGAGCGACAGGGCGCGGCGAGGACTCGATTGCCGGCAAGCCGGCGCGATGTACGGTCAAAGCTGCCGTACCAGCAAAGAAGGCGAGGGACACCAGCCCCAGCCGTCATTCATCATATCACTCGCGACATGGCCATTCAACCACGCGAGATGAATGCCCACAAATCGGCCGTGCGGACCAAGTGGGCGTCCGATACAAGCACCGTTCGCAAGCCGGTCAGGTCGGCCGGGTTAACTGTAGTTGCTTGCCCACGCGGACGGCCCGGATATCCCCAGGCAGAGTGTGATGGCTGACCGGCGGAGACTCCAGCAACATGTCGGCAAGCCGGCACCAGTGGTCAAACCCCATCTCCTGCAACGGCCAATCGAGGCGTTTCCACAAGGTGACCAGGATCTCGCGGCGGACTGCGAGCGGGAAGGCTTGCAGCGACGGGCAGGCGATCTGCAACTGATGGGGGCCCGCCTGACGGACGCAGTCGTTCAATTGATCCGCGCACAGCGATTCGATCACCACCTGCGCGTCCGTGGCGAGGGTCCCCAGTCGCACCAGGGCACTGCGAACCTGGGGATTGTAGTGGTGCGTCAATTCAGGCAGCAGTTCACGTCGAATTCGATTCCGCGTAAACCGCCGATCCGCATTGCTAGCATCCTCGCGAAACGCTTGGGGCAGCGAAGCCAGGTATTCGCTGACCTCGCGGCGGGTCACCGCCAGCAACGGGCGCAGCATCGTGATCCCCGTGGTCAGCAGGCGGTGTCGGGGGACCCCACCCAACCCGCCAATTCCGGTCCCGCGGACGATGCGGTGGAGAATGGTCTCCGCCTGGTCGTCGGCCGTGTGTGCGGTCACGACAAAACGTGCCCCCAGCGCCTTGGCCGCCTCGGTAAAAAACGCGTAGCGGGCCGTGCGGGCTGCGGCTTCGGCAACGTCTGCCGGGCATTGCGGCGGTCTGGCAGGCGAGCCCACCTCGATCGGAATCTCGAGTTCCTGGCAAAGATCCCGCGTGAATCGCTCGTCGGCCATTGAGGCCTCACCACGCAGCCCATGGTTGAAATGGGCGACCACCAACCGGCCGGCCCCGGTCGTTTTCAAGCTGGCCAGACCGCGCAGCAGGGCCACACTGTCGGATCCTGCCGAAACGCAGACGAGCACCGTCAGGTCCTGCCATTCCTCCGGATCCCAGGCCGACTTCAATTTTTCGAGGAACGGATGAGTCATAATTTGCCCAAGCCAACGCGTCACCCGCTCGATTCGTCTGAAATCGGCTGGGTCACGGCGAATGCCGCCGGAAATGGTTGCAGTTTGATGGCGCTTTGCTACGATACTTCTGGCCTCCTGGGTCTAAAACCAGGCAGGCACTGTTTTACCACGAAACCATTGCGGTACGTTCTAGGCCAAGGCCAGCCGCGAACAGTTCATTCGATTTTTAGCACACCGGTCCGGAACTGGTACATCCATCCTGCTTTGTGAGCCGTAGACTGAGATGCATCCTATTTTGATCATCCTGCGATTTTTCTTGGGTCGCGGCAATCCAGTCACAGGTCGACTTCACGCCATTGCGGTGAGAACCGACGGGCGAACCTGTTGTCGTCCAATTTCCGATCGTGATTGGCAGAGTAACTTAGCAGGCTGGTTGGAATTTCACCTCTCCTACTCCTCAAAGCCTGATCGACGGTTGTGGCTGTTTTCCCGCCTCGGCCGTTCGCGCCAGATATTCGAGAAGCAAGTTAGGTCTCGTTGTTCCGGAGTCACAACACGTTCCCGTTGCGCAACGATCGCAAGAGACTAAGTTCGCCCCTGGGCTTGTATCCGCGTCGCTCGCCGATTTCGGCCGGGCGCGTTTGCCTGACGCACCGCACTTCCCATAAGCCGAGGTGCGTTAGTGATTGATACAACAACAGTTCTGATCATTCTGGTCACGGCCCTTGTGGCAGCCGTGCTGACGGTAGTTGCCGTCAAGGCGCTCGATCATCTGCGAAAGGTCGAAGCAAATCGCGAGGCCAAACGCATCCTGGAGCGCGCGGAACTCGACGCCGCAAGCAAGGTCCGCGAAGCCGACCTCGAGATCAAAGAGCACGCACTTCAGGAAAAAACAGCCATCGAAAAAGAGCTCGCCGTCCAACGTGATGAGCTGCGAGACCGTGAGCGGCAATTAGAAAAACGGCAGGAGACCGTTGACCAGCAGGCCGATGACGTGCGGAAGCAGGAGAACATCGTCGAAAGTACGCAACGGCGGCTCGCCGAACGGCTCGAGGACACGAATCGCAGAAACGAGGAGTTGACCAAGCTGACCGATATGCAGCGTCAAACGCTGCACGAACTGAGCGGCCTCTCGCGGGACGAGGCGACCAAGCGGCTGCTCGACATGCTGGATCAGGAACTGTCGCAAGAGACCGGGGCTGTCATCCTGCGACACGAAAAACAGGTCAAAGAGACGTGCGAAGAAAAGTCGCGAGAAATCCTGCTGACCGCCCTGCAACGCTACGCCTCGGCACACACGGCGGAGGTGACCACAAGCACGGTCGACATTCCCAACGACGACATGAAGGGCCGGATCATCGGTCGCGAGGGCCGCAACATTCGTGCCTTTGAAAAGGCCACAGGGGTCGATGTCATCATCGACGACACGCCTGGCGTTGTCATCGTCAGCGGCTTTGACCCGGTTCGCCGCGAAATCGCGCGACAGGCGTTGGACAAGCTCATTGCCGACGGCCGCATTCACCCCGCCCGCATCGAAGAGGTTGTGGGCGAAACCCAAAAGGTGATCGATAAATTCATCAGCAAGAAAGGGGGCGAGGCTGCGGAAGAGGTGAATGTCCACGGCCTGCACCCCCGTGTGTCCGACATGATGGGCCGATTGCATTTTCGCACGAGCTACAGCCAGAACGTCCTTCGCCACAGTATCGAGGTCGCTTTCATCACCGGGCTGCTGGCCGAGATGGTCGGCCTGGACGGCGACATCGGGCGCCGCTGCGGACTGTTACACGATATCGGCAAAGCGGCCGATCATGAATTGGAAGGAGGTCACCCGAAGATCGGTGCCGATCTCTTGAAACGCAACGGCGAGGGACCGGAAGTGGTTCACGCCGCCCTGGGGCACCACGACGATATTACGACCGATCATCCCTATACCGTCCTCGTGGCAACGGCGGATGCCTGCAGCGCTTCACGTCCAGGTGCCCGTCGCGAATCCCTCGAACGATATATCAAACGAATGGAAGAATTGGAGTCGATCGCCTCAGGATTCAGCGGCGTCGATCAAGCGTTTGCCATTCAGGCCGGCCGCGAGCTGCGTGTTATGGTCAGTTCGAGAGAAACCGACGATACATCGGCCGCCAAGATCTGCCGTGATATCGCCAAGGCGTTTGAACAGCAATTGGTCTATCCTGGGGAAATCAAGGTCACCGTGGTCCGCGAATCAAGGTTTTCGTCAACCGCCCGTTAAGCGCGGGTCTGCCAGGACAATCGACAGGCCGCACCACGCCGTCAATCCAACCGGCCATGCTGAATTCGGTCAGCCCCGCGGTCGTTGATCGAATTTCAAGTTTTTGCCAACGAGGTGATACAGCGTGCGAATCCTGTTCATTGGAGACATCGTCGGAAAGCCAGGTCGCCGCATCGTCATCCAGGCCGTCAACCGTTTGCGGCAAATCCATCAGCTCGATCTGGTGATCGCCAATGCGGAGAACGCCGCGGACGGTTCCGGCTTGATGCCCAAAAACTTTCGAGCGTTGGTGGGAGCCGGTGTCGATTGCATCACAATGGGTGATCACATCTATCGGCGCGACGCGATTTACGAGGTCCTCGAAAATGCGGCCGAGCCGCGCATCGTCAAGCCGGCCAACTACCCGCCCACCGCACCCGGGCGAGCTTGGACCGTGGTCGAGGCGTCCAATGGCGTCCGGGTCGGCGTGTTTAGCCTCCTCGGCAGAACGTTCATGCGGCCGGTCGATTGCCCGTTCGCCGCTGCGGACCGGGTCCTCGCCGAATTACCCGCTGACGTCGTCGTCCGCTGCCTGGATTTTCACGCCGAAGCGACCAGCGACAAGCAACTGATGGGACGCTACCTCGATGGCCGCGTGTCGGTGGTCGTCGGGACTCACACGCATGTCCCCACGGCTGACGAGCAGTTGCTGCCCGGCGGAACGGCATTTCAGTGCGACTTGGGGATGACCGGGCCGTATGAGAGCATCCTGGGCAGGCGCATCGATCGGATCACCGAGACCGTTACGTCGTTTCGCCCGACGAAGTTTGATGTCGCGACCGCCGATGTGAGGTTGTGCGGCGCAATCGTGGACGTTGACGAGGCGACCGGTCGGGCCAGCCGCATCCAGCGATTCGCCCTTGGCGAACAGGAACTTCCCGAGGCGGCAGGCTGAATTCGCTCGAACCGCGATTCGTCGAGCATGACGCCGGGCCCTTTCGATCTTCGACTTGGTGTATTTTTTGCAATCCGAAGCGTCAGTTCTGGTGTCGCGCCAATGAGCCACGCAGCGGCTCTTGAGCAACCAGACGACCTATCCGTGGGGTTTGCACTGCACGCTGGAAATTGACATGCCTTCGGTATTAGCAAACGCACAACTTCAAAACTCACGCTTTGGGCTACAATTCACCCAGTTTGGAAGACACAAAAGCCCTGAAGCGTGATGAATCCGCCTTGTGTTGATTGCTGAATCCCTCTATTGTTTCGCCGCTTTTCCAGACGAATTCGCGATGCAAGTCAAGCAGGAAATAACGCTGGCGATGACCCGGTGGGAGCGACTTCTCGCGGTCATTTCCGGCGGAATTCTACTCGCCCTCTTGTTTACGGCGGCCACGTTGCGGCCCAGCACTCGAGGGTACGGTACACATCAACAACTGGGCCTTCCACCGTGTTCCATCCGAATAATGTTCGACCTGCGATGCCCAGCGTGTGGTATGACCACCGCCTGGGCACACACGGTGCGCGGCCAAGTGCCTTCAGCGCTAAGGTCCAATTCCGGTGGGACGCTGCTAGCGTTACTGGCGGTGGTTGCCGGCCCTTGGGGATTCATCTCGGGAATTCGGGGCCGCTGGCTCTGTGCTCCTCCCAGCGATCTCTGGGTCGCGGCACTTACCATCGGTATTGTGATGGTCACATTGGGCGACTGGGGCACGCGTCTTTGGTTCGAAGCACACTGAATTCTGTGACGTATTTCGATGCGATACCCACGACGAAAGGCGACTGCCCAGCGTCGCACGTTTCACTCTTGAATGTCGGACGGAGTTGACATGAAATTACAGCATGCGCTGTCTTGGTTCTTGGTTGCTGGGTTGATCGCCACCAGCGGGTGCAATCTGCTGCCGCATATCGCCTACGTTGCTGGCGGGACGATGGTCCCGCCGCAATACAAGGGGCTGGAGGAGGCGCGCGTCGCCGTGGTCTGCGTATCCGACGGTGCGTCCTATGGGTTGGGGAACGAAAGCGAACGCTTGGCCCGCAGCGTCGCCATGATCCTGGGCGAGCGGGTCCCCGATATCGATATCGTCCGCTGGGCAGAAATCGCCGACTGGATCGACCGAAAAGGGTGGGACGAAATCGACTACCGTGAAGTTGGCCGTGGAGTCAAAGCGGACCGGGTCGTGGCCATCGACCTGTCAGGATTTCAAGTCCGCGAAGGCGCCTCGCTTTACAAGGGCCGTGCGGACTTAATCATCACGGTTTTCGATATGAAGGCCGGCGGAAAGGAAGTCTTCCGCAGGGAGATCACGGACTTCAGCTATCCGCCCAACGGCCCCTACCATGCCGCCGAAATCACGGAATCGAAATTCAGTAAGTTGTATTTGAAAGTCCTGGCGGGAGAGGTTGCCAAGTTCTTTCACGAATACGACATGATCGACAACTTTGGAGCGCCGTCGCTCTTTGATGAGTAACGCGGACGGGCCGGGTTGTCGGATGCCATTAGAGCTTGGGTAGCGGGCGTTTGGGCGGCGCCTTCTTGAGCATCATCGCCCGATCATTTCTGGCGGGGCGCGGCGTGGCGTTCCCACCTCCTCCTGCTCGCGGCGGCGTCAAGTCGGTAAAGGTCTCCTCCCACTGCCAGCCCATCGGTGTGGCCAATTCACGCTCGGCCAGCATCGCCCAGGGCGTACCTGGATGCTCGTCAACGACCCGTTGCAAATAGTCGGTCGCCGATTTGGCAGCCTTGGCCAATTGGCTGCCGACCGTGACACTGTCGGAAGCCTTCAGGACCCAGGTGTTGTTCTTCTCACCTTTGAATTTCATACCACGCTTGGCTTGCGCCAGCATGGCGTTGTAGGTTTCCGTTCGGACTTTACTTGCCATGACTCTGCCCATCGCCAAGTCGTAGCCAGCTTTCCAACGCGGCGACGTTTCTTTTTCACGGTCCGCCTCGCCCAACTGCAAGGTCTGATAGAGGCTGGCGAGTTTCGGTTCGAGTTTGGCGGCCGCCTTCTGTGCCTCGGTAAGCGAATTGCCCAAGTCGGCTTCACTCCGCTTGACGAAACGCGTCCGGGGGGCCTCCATCTGGCCAATCCACGAAAGTTGTGCCGTCTTGATCAGCGCGGCGCGCGACTTGTTTTCCTTGACGCGGCGCATGTATTCGTTCGACGAGACGTAGTCGGGGCGGTAGGCGCGCATGACCTGTGGATCGAAGAATTGCTTCAGGTGTGCCGAAAAGGCCGCCGTCTCCCGACCATTGACTTCGCGATTGACGTTCCGGTTGGGATGCACTGCAAAGTAGATGCCGCCCGTCTCGTAACAAAGGCGCGTCAGTGCGAAGGGACCGAATCCAGAGTCCATGGGATCCGGGTCGCCACCGTCGGCAAATCGCAACTTCACACGTTCTGGCAGCAACGTTTCTGGGCCTTGATCAACCCTCCCCCACTGCGGCGTTTGGTCGTACTTGGGATCGGGATCGACCCATTTTACGCGGGCTTCCTTGCGACCAAACGGGGCCGGAACACCAACGACATAGACGGGCATTTCGTAACGACGGCAGAGGTTGACCGTTTTATCAAGTCCCGCCACATCGTCACCGACTTCATCCGACACGACGATCAGCATCACGTTTCGATGCGGGCTTTCAATGCGATATTTCTTGTACTTGTCCGCAGCATAGTAGATCGCCGAAAAAACCCGCTCGGTCCCGGATTCGTCCAACGTGATCGCCGAGACCGCATCCTTCAGTTCCGTCACATTGTCGGTCGGCTTGTCGGTCATGAATTGAACCTTATCGCCGAACGCAATCACCGCAGAAAGCAAGGGCTTGTCGTCGTGCCGCTTGAATGCCGGATTACCCGACGCCTCGATCACACCGAGTTCTTCATAAATTCGATCGAAGCGATTGTGAATCTCGGCCCGCTGCCGCGACAGGCTGCCGGACTGGTCAAACAACCACACCACCAGCGTCTTGCGCTCTTCCAGCGACAGCAGAATATCCTGAGTCAGGCGGTCAATTGCGCCCGACGCGCCGGTGGTCCCTTCGCCGGCGGCACCCCGGACGGGAAGATTGTCGATGTGCAGCGCGGTCGCAACTTCCACCGCATGGTTGATCTGGATGTCGGCAACGTCGACGGGCGTGAGTTCAACCGGGCTGGGAACTTCGGAAACATCCGCCAGGATTTCCGCGGCGGACAGCGCCATGCCAACCTCGGCGACGCTATTGGCGCCAATCTCTGCGGTCGGGCGGTCATTCATGTGAAACTCTTCGGGGAGTTTCAGCTCTTCCTCTTCGGTAATCTCTTCGTTGGTCGCAACGAACGTCACCGCTTGATCATCTTGCTTCAACAGCAGCGGCAACAGTCCCAGCGCCAGCAAAAGGCCCAGGTGAAAAATCAGACTGGCGACGAATGCGATCGAATCGCCGTCAAAGAGCCCCTCGTCAACACTTGGCGCTTCAGGGGGAAGCGAGTTTCCTGTCACGACGCTCATTGGTCACCTCTCCAATTCCTTGGATTGCTGCGGCAGGGACCGCCAGCATTGCCATACTCTCATCGTAAACCATTATTTCACATCGACTTGCAGATGGCAAGCGAACAGAGCGTGGAGCCCGGCGCTCGTTGTCGGCGCCCAACCTTAACGCATGTGCGACCATTTTGTACTCGCGCAATCGCTGGCCGGACCGGTGTCCGACCAGCGACGGGTTGACCAACAGAACTCAAGTGCCGACCACCGCAGGTCTTGCGAACTCACTTCGTTGACGCCGTGAGGTGTGCCATCTACGATGAGACTGATCGTCCTTACCGATGCGTGACAGCCAAAAATCGCGTCACCTGGGGGATGATCGCCCCCAAAATTCAAGAGCCAGCCGCTGGACACACCGCCGCCTGGCGAGAACATGTGACAGTCAACTGAAGGATTCGAGTTCATTATGAAATTTCTTGCCCAACTTTTGACGGTGTCAGTGATCATCACGGTGCTTGGCAGCCGTGGAGCGCACGCGCAGCCAGAGGAAGTCATTACCAAACTGCCCGATGTGGAGATCGTACCGCTGAAGTCCAAGGACCTGGTGTCGCTGCGCTGCAGTTACTACCCGGGCGGAGTCATCGAAGGGCGCGACAAGAAATTCTCACGCAAGCCTGGCAAGGAGGTCGTTCCGGTCATCTTGTTGCATGGTTGGGAAGGACAGCGAGGTGATTATGATTTGCTGGCGACCTACCTTCAGAAACTCGGTCACGCGGTGATTGTGCCTGACCTGCGGGGCCACGGGGATAGCACGACCCGTCGATTTCCCAACGGCACTGAGCAGGAGATTGACCTCGATCGAATGCGGAGCGCGGATATCAATGGCATGGTGATGGATGTCGAGGCGGTCAAGAAATTCCTCCTGGAAAAAAACAACGCGGGCGAAGTGAATATCGAAATGCTGTGCGTTGTCGGCGCCGAATTCGGTGCGGTCACAGCCGTGAATTACGCGGCCCTCGACTGGGCCCGCCGGCAGTTGGCGTTTCAGAAGCAAGGGCGCGATGTCAAAGCGCTGGTCCTGCTCTCGCCAACACAGTCCTTCAAGGGTGCGACGCTCAGCAAAGCACTGCAATCCGATTATGTGCGGCAGGCGTTATCGATCATGTTGGTCGTCGGCCAGGGTGACCGCAAATCGCTGGGCGAGGCCAAGGCGATTTACAAGCGGCTTGAACGCTACCATCCGGAGCCTGACCCGAAAGATCGAGCCGAAAAGCAAAGCCTGTTCCTGATTGAGAAACCCAATACCAGCCTAAAGGGGACCGCGCTGGTCCACCCCCGCGCGAATCTCGACGTTTACGTCGACGTGGGCACATTCATCCAACTACGGCTGGTGAACAAGAAGGAAGATTTTGCCTGGAAGGAACGGCGGAACCCGTTGGCCGAGGCAACCGAATAGGGCAACAAGGCCTATTGCCCCGGCTCGCGGAATTTCAGCAAGTCATTGTTGCTGACCGGCACGAGTGAATCCGCCGTCAATGCATCGGCCGTCTGGGTCGGCTGCATTGCGGGCAGAATGACGATGGTAACGCCAATCGGCAGCACGTCCGGGTTGTCGAGGATTTCCGGATTGGCGTTATAGATCTCCGTCCACCGCAGCCGACTTCCCAAATGTTTTTCGGCCAGCATCTCCAGCGTATCACCGTCGGCAATCTGGTGGGTTATCGCAACTGAATTGAGCGGTGTGGTGGTCGGTTCGGCCTCAGCAGCACTGCGGTCCTCGCCGCGGCTGTCGTCGCCATCAATCGTCAGCGTGGGACGTGCTCGCAACGTGACCGCCTCATAGTCGTCGGCCAAGGCGGGGGGCTCTGCGATATTGTCCAGGGAGACCGGCGTCCTGACGACGCTCCCGCGACCGAATGCCGGAGACGCTGGACGATCATGTGGATGGCCCGCCTCCTCGAGATGCTGCGGCTGCGACGTGACTTCCAACGTGAAGTCGTTGCTGCGCCATTCAATTGCCTCAGAACTCGACGCAGGTACAACGGCCGAGTTGCGGTCCGCCAGCTTTTGAAATGGCAGCGCGGCACAGGCGCCACCCAAAATGAGCATGACACCCATGACACGGGGATTGATTCGACTCATAGCGCCGACCATTGATTGCCCAACGGATGTACCACCAGGCACGTCGAGCCGAGTGGCAACATTCGTGCGGCACGCCCGCTGCCGGGCGCCCAACCACACGTATTCCCAGCTTCGGATCATGATCGGTCACGACCGCAGGCGAATCGGATGAATTCCCCAATTCCAGCGAACCCGGGGTCTGGATATGCGGCTTTTGCGGGTTAGGCAAACGCCTGTCCAGTTGACCGACTGCGGTCGATGATCAGGCGGCCCGCGAACGCTGCGAAGCCTTCGCGCCCGTCATCCAAAGAAGGACGGGAGAGGCCACAAAAATCGAGCTGTAGGTACCGACGCTCACGCCAACGACCAGCGAGAACGCGAAACCATGGATCCCGTCACCGCCAATGGCGTACAGAATCAGCACGACAATCAGCGTCGTGAATGACGTGAGGATTGTTCGGCTTAAGGTTTGGTTGATGCTGGTATTGATCATCTCACCCGTCAGGTCAGGGCTCTTGCCCCGGACCTCGCGGATGCGGTCAAAGACCACAATGGTATCGTTCAGCGAGTAACCAATGATCGTCAAGAGGGCCGCGACAATCGGCAGGCTGATCTTGAATTCTTCGACCAACAGGAAGCCCAAGAATCCGGCCAGCCAATAGCTGAGGGCAATCGCGCCCAGAGTTACCAGGACGTCGTGAACCAGGGCAACAACCGCCGCCAAGCCGAAGATCACGCGTTGGAAACGAATCCAGATGTAGAGAATGATGCCGAGCAAACTTGTCAACAAGGCGAAAATAGCCTTGCTCTGCATGCGGCCGGCAACTTGGCCACCGATCTTGCTGGACGATGCCCAAACGGGCTTGCCCTCAAACTGTGTCTTCAACTGCGTGAGCAGCCCTTCGACACTCTCTGCCGAGCCGCCAGGAATTTGTAACGTCCAAGACGTGAAGCCGTTACTGCCCCCCTGCCAATTCGGGTTCTGCAGCTCGAAGGACTCGGCCCGCTGCTGCTCTTCCATGACCGACGCGACCATCGCGTGAAGCGTGTCGTAGTTGATCTCATGAGCAAAATTAAGCTCGACTTCGAGTTGGGTTGCGACGGCAGGCTGCTTCGCAGCCTCTTCTTCGCTGGGGGATGAGGCATCGCTGGAAGCGGCAGCTGCCGGCGGAGCCGCGGGCGCGTCAGGATTGGTCTCCGAAGAAGCGGGCGTGGGCGCGGCATCATCCGCAACCGGCTCATTTGCATCGTCCGGCGACTGACCGTT
>JAUIHJ010000156.1 GCA_030432015.1 bacterium | reverse complement strand
CATGGCCGCCGCCGCCAGGCACCTGCCGGACAGCCGCAGACCGTTGGCAACGGACATCCGCCAGGGACGCCATTGGGTCAGGCCCCGCAAAACAACTCGCCGTGGGCTCAGGCAATTCGGTGATCAAGCCGCCACCGCCTGGACCGCTTAGCGAAATACCAGGCGATGACTCAGCAGGAAGTTGAAGCCGGTTCCGGCGACCACTCCCAAGAGGGCAGCCAGTAGCTTCCATTCCTGAAAGAATGGCACCAGGCTGCTCAGCCCGACCGATACGCCCCAGTTCACGCATGCGCCGAACAGGCAGGCCAGGCAGAACAGCACGTACTGTTTGCCCACCGAGTCGCGCCGTGCTTCCGAGAAGGTGAACTTGCGATTGAGGGCGAAATTCCAACTCATCGCCACGCCAATCGCGATTGCTCGAGCCGCCGATAACGGCATTAGAAAGAGCAACGCAGAATAGCAGCACAAATCGACGATCATGCCGCTGGATCCAACCATGAGGAATTGGATCAATTGAGCCGCTGTCCCCAGCTTGAACCGGTACAGCCGCACCAGATGCCGGAGGTAGTTCAGTTGCTCCTTAAGGGTCAGCTTGCTGGTGCCGTGCAAGCGGTCCCGAAATCGAATCGGAACCTCCGTCACGTGGCGGCTGTTTGATTTGACCATCAGCTCGAGGCCGATCTTGTACCCAATCGGATCCAGACGCTCGGCTTCCTGAAACGTGCTCGCTCGCAACGCGAAGAACCCAGCCATGGGATCACTGGCGGACGTCAACGGCCACGCCATCAGCGTCGCGACCTTCGAGTTAACCCAGCGAAACAGTCCCCAGTCCTCGTCCGTTTTGCCGCCAGCGACGTACCGGCTGCCAATCACGAAGTCGCAGCCCTCGCCGCCCGGTCCCCCAGCCCTCAGCGCCGCGACGAGCTCGGGCACCTTCTCCGGCGGATGCGACAGGTCGGCATCCATGACCAGCAACACTTCGCCGCGAGCGCGCAGCATGCCGTGAATTACGGCGCTCGACAATCCTCGCTCCTCGCGACGAACGAACAGCCGGACCGGATATTCCGCCCCCAACTGCTCGCAAATCGCTGGCGTCGCATCCGGGCTATTGTCGTCAACAACCACAATCTCCGCCCGCAAACCCGCTTCATCTAAGGCCTTGCAGACCAGCGGAATCAACTCGGGCAGATTCTCAGCTTCGCAATATGTCGGCACAATCACCGAGACGTCAATGACCTGGTCGTCGGCCAGCAACGGCGGCGCCGGAGAGAGCATGTTTCCATCGGTTGACGTTGCCGTGGTTGCAACATCGGCCGACGTCACAGGGGTGTTTACATCTGTTGACATTTGATTGCGGCCCGGAGCGCAGTGGGGTTGGAAGCCACTCCAACGCAGCGAAACGCATGCCGTACCAGCATGCGAGACGCCGTCAGACCTGGTTTTCTCAGAGGCCGCGCCACCATCCTGAGCGACATCCGGCCATCGGCCTCCTGCGGTCCCGCGGTGGGTCGGCGATTTTCGCCAGAAAATCGGCTGTTTTGGGCCCCAATCGGGGCTGTTCGCGATTCGATGTGACGCTCGGAACACGCGGCTACAAAGGCCGCACTCCCCCGCTTTCCATGCAAATCAACCACTTCCCCAGAGGCGCTCATACCTCCCTTCTTTACTTTATGTTAACAGTCGTTATCATCTACCCAGTTGGTATATTCTTCGTGAGTCCGCTAGGTAACATTTGACCAACGATTTAATCGCGGGAGGGAATTCGATGCGAGCACGTCAACTTTCTTTGGCCGTTGTCCTATCTTCCATGATCATTGGCCCTGCATTTTCGCAGACGGCCCCACCCCCTGCTCCAGTTCCGGATGCCGACGTGGTGATTGAGAGCGAGGATTTGCCGGCTCCGTCGGTGGAAGTGGCCAACGAGCTGGCCTTTATCGTTCCGAAAGAGCGCGCGGTCACGGTTAACCTGGCAGTCGACCGCCCCCCCATTCCGAGGACATCCCAATTCAAGCTACTCCGATCTGGGCAGGTTCTGGCCGAGACGTCCCGGGGCCGGCCCGAGCGGCTCGAATTCGAGGTCATGATTGAAGGCCCTGTCTGCGATCTTCCAGTTTACTTGCCAGTTTGCAAATCCAGCATCATCAATGCGGTCTACGCCGAACATGGCGCGTCCAATCCGGAGCTGGTGGTCAATGAATTGGCTGAATTGGGTGTTCCGGATGTGAGCGTGGTTGCGATTCGTCAATCGAAGCCGACCGAGCGGCACGAAGAAGCTCGCTTGCAGTGGGTCGACAACTTTGACGTCTGGACGCCGTATTACCGTGTTGCCTTCCGCGATGCGGGGGTTCCCCCAGCCCTTGTCAAAGTGCCACTGGCCGACTGCGACCTTTACCGCCTCGCGGACCGGACCGCAGCGAATCATCTGGGTGAGGTGGACGAACTGGTGATCCTGACGTTGAGCGAAGGCAATTGGCATCCGTGCCATTGCCACGCGAAAGGGTTTGCGCAGTGCCATTGTGGCGCCAACCCGAGTCGTGTTCGCTCGGACGTTGCTCCGCCCGCCATCGTCCCGCCGGCTGCAGGTGAAGGGCTGGAGGTCGATCCAACGGCCCCCGCGCCCGCTCCAGCCGCTCCGACCGCTGACGATCCCTTTACTGCAGATGAGGCCTGAGCACCATGCGATTCACCATTGGAACGATAGCCGGCTTGCTGTTCTTGTGCGGGGCGGCTGTCCAGGCCCAACCGCCAGGTACGCCACCGTCACCCGAGCAAGCGGCTGAAACTGGCCCCTTGCGCAGCGGCGACTTCAAGGTCTACGACATCAAAGGGATTCCCACCAGCCACGAAGTGACGCTGAAGACCCGCTTCAATGACCAGCCGCTCGCGGCCACTCTGTTCCAACTGGCTGCCTTGGCGCAACCGGTTTGGGTTGATGATCCCACCGAGCAGCCGGTTGCCCCTTCACCGGGCGCGGCGGATGCCAATGCGATCGACGGCGCGGTGACCTCGGCCCCGAATTCCGGCGAAGTCGAAGTGGACGACGGCTGCACGAATCTAACCTGGTATCGGTTGGAACAGGCAGAACCCGAACCGCCCCGTTACGTCGAGGTTGAGAACCGGTTTGGCGTGCAGCGGTTGACGTTGCGAAAACCCCGCTTCCTGCTCGCTCCGGCCCGTCCATGCGGTTTCGCGGCAGCCAGTGCGACGGAGGGTAACTCGCAACTCGATCACTTCAAGGGCTACGAAGTCACCGATTGCCGGCCCGTCAACCGCGTTGTTTCGCTGTTGGATCCGTCCGGCATTTGCGAGTCGCATGTTCCAGTCCTGAAACCTCGCTACGTGGCGTTGCCGGTCGAAAAGACGCACGACGGTAACGTAACCGAGATTACGGATCCAGATCGCTGCCTGGCGTTCTACGAAATCCAGTCAACTTCGGAACCTCTGGTCACGGTCGGCATCGAAGATCAATTTGCCCAATGTGATGTCTGTTTGCGAAAGGCGGTCCTGCTGGGGACCCCCTCGCGCGTCACTTTGATCGACACCGCCACCGACCTGGACAACTTCCAGGTCTATGACGCCCGGGACGTGCCGGTCGAAGAAGTTGTCAAGCTGCAAGGACCGTTCGAGCAAGATGCTCGCCAGGCCCTGGCACACTTGATGACCAGCGCGGCGACGCCAGTCGGCATCGACGGTGCGGACGTGATCGACACGCGAGCCCATTTTACATGGTATGCCATCAACGACTCCAGTCTTGACCCCGTGCGCACCGTGACAATCTGGAATCGTTTCGGCGAGCAACGATTGAACCTGGGCCGCGCCGCGGTCATGCTCGTTCCGGCCGGAGTTGATGGTGCCGCAGCCCCCGCGGATCTGGATCACTACAAGGGCTACCTGGTCCTGAATTCCAGCGATTTTCGTCCGGAATTTGTGGACCTCGAGGATGCGTTCAAAGTTTCGGAACAAACCGAGGTACGAGGCCCAGCGCTATTCTGTGTCCCGGTCACCAAGACCCACGGCGATGCACAGAGCGGTCCCATCCAGCGCGTCCGGGATCACCTGACGTTCTATGGCACCGACGGTGGCCTGGTCACGGATCGCTCACTGGGGCTCCGAGACCAGTTCGGCGCATATGAGACTGAGTTGACGAAACGGATCATGCTGGGAGTTCCCACCATGCGACTGGATGTGTTTCCGCCGATTCCACCGGCGCGCGTCAATGAAGCGGCGGACGAACTACAGGCTTCGCGGCAACCTGCCCGCGCCCGCGGACTGTCCAGCGCGGTTGGCTTATTCCAAAAGCTGCTCGGCGAAGGCTTCTGATCCACTGGAGATGATTCCGTTCAATCTTCCTGGATCGCGCCCTGAATCGTCGAACGCGGCCTACGATGGTGCATTGCGCGGGGACGGAGTCCCGCCGCAAACGCCCGTTGGTGCGCTCGGCGAGGGTGGCGTGTGCCGTGCACCGTAACGCTCCCGCGACCAGCGAAATTCGCGTTCTTTGAGCGTCTCTTGTTTTTTGACTTCGATCGCCAAATCTGGTTGGACTCAAAAAAACCGAATCGCTAGAATGCGGCCGAAATTACGCGGTTGCGATTTCGCAGCAAACCCTTCGCAGGACGGGGTCTCGCTTTTAACTAGGCGAGAAAACACCTTCAGCCAGCTGAACGTCATGGCCGAAAGATGTGACTGACCCCCTGGTGCTCAATCGAATCAGATTCAGTCCTGTTAACGGTTACTTGCACGGCTACGCTGTTCTCGCGCCGCCGCGATCTCGGAAGCGACTGATTCTTACGCCTGGGGTGGACTTGATGTTATTGCTAGCAGCTCTATGAGTCGCTGCAGCAGGTGCCTGCACCGACACGGGACCCAGGACGAAGATGAAACCGCAATATGCTGAAGTGGCCTCCTGCGCGGCAGCAAAAAACCGGCGCTGCGGGACTTCTACGTTCCAGCGACACGCGCTCCGCAGCTCGCACCGCGCAATTCGATGTCATGCTGCACGCCCGGCCGGCACCCGGTTGGTATGTCACATGGGTGGGACGCCACCTGGGCGTGACAGTACAACATGCGTCGCACTTCACCCGCGGTGCGCCGAACCGTGTGGCGCCCATCGGGGGCAGCTAGCGGCGCTCGCTGCCAATGAATCTTGCCGCTCGATATTCCCTTCGATCGAATCCGCCGCGCAAGTGATCACGTTAGACGCCTTTCACCTTTTCGCAGGCCAAGACCGAGCATCCCATGACTGAACGACAGCAGTCCTTTTGGCAGTCCCTCTTCCGCCGAAATCGCCAGATGCAGCGGGCTCGCCGTGGCGACGCGGCGCGCTGGTTCCTCCGCCCCCTAGCAGAGCGGCTCGAAGACCGTCGGTTGCTCGCAATCACCACTCCCATGTTGGGCGCCGGCAGTCACGACGTCGTCTTTCATGGAGACGGGTCCCCCGACGCGATTACCTTTTCAGTCACCGCCGGTGGTCTCCTCCAGCATGATCTCGGTGCGCCATTTGCCAGCAGCACCGATTTGGATTCCGCCACGGCCGGGACGCAAACTCGGCTCGTGAGCAACATCACAAGTTTGACGTACGCCGATTCCGGCGCGAATGACACGGTGACGTTAGGTGGGACGATCCCCTTCGAATTTTCGTCGGCCGCCATCGCGCTCGACGCCTTGACGATCAAGCTCGATAGCGGTGGCGTCAATACCGGCGGAGGCAATCAAACGTATGGTGGCGACGTGATGCTCGGGGCTCCCACGTTCCTGACTGGCAACCAGATCGCGCTCGGCGGAGTCGACCTTGGCGCGCACACGTTCGCCGTGACCAATGCGGGCAGCAGCGAAATCACGGGCCTGCTGCAAGGCGGAGGAAGTCTGACCAAGGGGGGCTCCGGCACATTGACTTTGGGCGGCGACAATACGTACTCCGGAGCGACGCTGGTCACTCAGGGCGTCCTGCGAGTTACCAGCAACACGGCGTTGGGGGCGGGCAGCGCGGGTACGACAATCATGTCCAACGGTAACAGTACGACAGGTGGCCAACTACAACTCGCTGGTGGCATCAATCTCTCTGAGAGTCTGATCGTCGATGGCCCCGGCGACGGTGCGCCCTTTCAACCGGCAATCGACAGCCTTGGCGGTGCCGCCAATACCATCAGCGGTCCGATTTCGCTGACGGGGACAACCACGTACCGAATTGGCGGCGACGTCGCTGGTACGCTGAACCTGGACGGTGCCATCGCGCGCAGTGTGGCCGGCGCAGGCGACCTGGTCCTGGCCGATGGAACGGTCTACGTCAATCAACCGTTGCAACTCAACGGCGGCAAATTCCTCGTCCACGGGCCCACCACCGCGTTCTTGAATCAGCCCAACAACGACGTGGGTAGCACCTTGGTTCAGTTTGGCGCGACGCTCGTGCTTGGCGCAGACAATCCCTTGCCCGTGACGACCGACCTCTTGCTGGGAACCAACGGAAGTTCGGGTTCGGGCCCCACGGGATCGCTCGACTTGAATGGCCATGACCTTACGATTGATGGCCTCTCTAGCGGGACATTGGCGGGTGCGAACGTCTCGTTCGGCACGCGCACGGTCACGAACAGTAGCGCGACGGCAGCAACCCTGACGGTCGGCTCAGACAATGCGACAACACTGTTCGACGGCGTGATCTCGGGAAACCTCGCGATGGTCAAGACCGGCAGCGGCACGCTGCTTTATTCGGGCACCAGCACGTCCAGTGGCGTGACTCGCGTCAATGCTGGCGGGACGCTGGGAGGTACGGGCTCGCTGGCGAGCGGTTTGGTCACTCACAGTGGCGGCCATCTCGCACCTGGTGCCAGCCCGGGCATTCTCTACGTCGGCAATACGATGCTGGAGGCGGGCTCGACCCTCCATGTTGAACTCAACGGAACCGGCGTGGGCACGCAATATGATCAGCTTGACGTGACCGGTGCGATCGACGTAACCGGCGCGACGCTTGATCTCAGCCTCGGCTTCGCGCCGATGGTCGGAGACCGATTCACCATTATTCACAACGACACCGCGACCGATCCGGTCGGCGGTACATTTGCCGGTTTGGATGAGGGTGAAGTGTTCATCGCGAGCGGCCCAACCTTTCAGATCAGCTACCAGGGCGGCGATGGAAACGACGTTGTTCTGACGGTCGTAGACTCGACCAACCCCACGATCAACGGCACGCCGGGAGACGACGACTTTCTGGTCCAACGGGCCGGCGGCAACACTCAGATCTTTCTCAACGGCAACGAAATCTTCAACGCCGCGCCGGCTTCGCTGACAATCACCGGCGACGCGGGAGATGATACGGCAACTATTGACTTCGGCCCTGGCAACTTCGCTACGCCAATCACGTTTCGGGGTGAAAACAACAACGCCTCTGGCGACGACCTCATCCTCCAAGGCGGCGGCACGTTTGACACGGTTCGCCATACAATTGTTAACGCGAGTGACGGGTCGGTTGACGTTACCGGCAATGCGACGATCACGTACACCGGCCTGGAACCGATTGATGACAACCTGAATGCTGTCGATCGCCAATTTGCGTTCACTGCGGGAACCGAAACGGTCACGCTGTCCGATGACGGGAATGTTGGAGACGGCCGGTCGCGAATCGATTCGACATTGGGCGAGAGTATCGACTTCATCAATCCCAGCAACTCGCTGGCGGTCACAACCAGTCAGTTCGGCGGTACTGGCACGGATACCGTCAACGTGCAAGGACTCGACGCGCTCT
Organism: bacterium; assembly: GCA_030432015.1. GTDB lineage: Bacteria > Planctomycetota > Planctomycetia > Pirellulales > Pirellulaceae > ARS98. Next base: position 4,661 of record JAUIHJ010000156.1, on the reverse strand, counting down.
TCAATGCGGATGTGACAATCCAGGGCGACAACGATGATACCGTCAACTTTCAAACCGCGGCCACGCATCTGGGGACCGGCAACCTGACGGCAACCGGGCTGACGATTCACGTGAGCGCGCCGGTGTCAACCGCTGGTGCGGGAACGGCGAGCCTGACCGCTGCACAAGACGTCGTGTTCGACAATGCCGGAAGCCTGACGACGGCAACTGGCACGATCGCTGTGACTTCGACTGGCAGTACGATCCTGATGAGTGATCAGGCGATGATCGACGCCAGTTCCGGTCTGGTCACCTTGACGGCTGACAGCAATATCACGCTCGGAGGCGTCCAAACCGGCGGCGAAGCGCGGATTACCAGTGCCCACGGCAGAATCATCGACGGAGGTGATGCACATGCCGACATCACGGCGGCCCGGTCAGCGTTACGCGCGCCGCTGGGAATCGGTGACTCGGCGGCGATTGGCGGTGCACTTGAAACAGCCTCCGACCCGATCACCACCACACTCACGCTCGCTGTCGAGTCCGAACTCGGTGAGATCCAGATTACCCATCAGGGACATTTGATTGTCGGCACGGTCAATAGTACGAGCGGTGTGGCCATAACCACGACCAACGGCAGCAACGGCCTGGATCACATCGTCTTGACCGTCGATGGTCCGCTGACCGTCAACAGCAACATCGTCAACCGCGACGGCGGCAATGTATTGCTCACCACGACCGTGGCGGCAGACCTGACGCTGGCCGCTGATGTTTCCGCCGCGGCCGGCAATGGCCGCGTGTCTCTTGAAGCTGGACATCACATCCGGCAGGACGCCGGGAGCGTCGCAACCGTGGCCAATGGTGTGATCTCGTACGAAGCTGGAACCGCCACGGTCGACGGTTCGATCACCATGGCGGACGCATCCGCCATCACGGCCGTCAATGGTCTGGTCACGATGAACGCCGACGGAGATATCACGCTCGGCGGCGTCACGACCGGCAGCGAGGTGCGCATGGCGACCACCGCGGGCGCGATTGTCGATGGCGGTGACACCCTGACAGACATTACCGCGTCGTCGGTCGCCTTGATCGCCAGCACCGGAATCGGTTCGATCGACGCACTCGATACGTCGATCAACAGACTGGCGTTTCGTAATACAGCCGCCGGCAATGTGCATCTCACCAATGCCGGCGGATTGGTCATTGATGATGTTGACGCGCTTACCAGTTCGAGCAATGTCGGCGGTGGCGCAACGGGACTCACCGCGACCAGCCCAATCACCTTTTCTCACAACGTCTCCAGCGGAGGGACGCTCACCGCTCGCGCCCACGACGACGTGGCCGGCACCGCCACGAACACGGACAACGTGACCGTCACAGGCGGCGTCATCGTCGAATCGACCGGTGGCGACGTGATTTTCGAGGCAGGTGATCGGATCCTTGTCGGAGCGGCGGCGATCGTGCGAGCCTTGGCCCCGGGAGTCGGCAATGTTACCTTCGATACCGGCTTCGCTGACACCGACGGCGATGGGGCGATGACGATCGGCGGCGTCGTCAGCGCCAATTCCACCAACGGCATCGTCACGCTCGATCTGAACGCCCAGCAAGGCGCAGCGCAGTCGAGCTCCAGCAGGATCACCGGCTTCGGCCTGCGGCTGTTGAGCACCGGCGATGCTGGTTCATTTGCACTGGATGCCAGCACGACCAACGACGTCGTGGCGATCAGCAGTGCGAGTCGCGGCGCCGTCGCGTACCGCGACGCCACCGCCTTGGAAGTTGGCGCGGTCGGCATGGTCGACGGCATCACCACCAGCGACGATCAGGTGACACTCTGTGCAACCGAGATTCTCATCACGCAAGTGATTGCGGCAGGCTCTGGCACCGTGCGTCTGCAATCTTCCGCGGGCAACGTGACCCAGACCACGGGCACCATCGCCGCGGCGGCCCTGGGGGTCATCGCGAGCGGTGACATCGCCCTTGCCAACCCTACCAATGACGTCGACACGTTCGCCGCCAGTGCAACGGGCACGTTGCAATTCCATGACACCGACGGATATCAAATTGGACTTGTTAGTTCGGCGAGCTGCTTCGCTGGGGTCGCCGGCATCACAAGTGGTGACGATGTCGAGCTGTGCAATACGGCTGGCGACATCCATTTCACTGCCCCCCTACTGATCGATGGCACACTGCGACTGCAGACCGGTAGCGGCAACATCACGCAGACGGCCAGCGCCGCCATTCGCGCGGCGAATCTCGGCGCGCGAGCAACCGGCTCGATCGACCTGAATGCGTCTGTCAACCACGTGGGCGGAACATTTGCCGCGACGTCGACGGCGGCAGGTGCCGTTGAATTTACCAACGGCGGCAGTTTTACCGTTGGCACCGTCAGCGGAGGCGACTGCCTGATCGAAACCACGGGCGTGACAACCAACAGCGGCGCCGTCGAACTGACCACGCAGGGTGGAACGATCAAGGTCGACGAGACCGTCACGGCAGGTAGCGGCGGTGACGTGACCATCGCCGCCGACGGTGGCATTCCCGTCGTCAACATCTACGACTTCAATGGTTCCTTCGTGGATTCGCTCGGCAATGGCGCTGACATGGTCGACCACGGCGGCAGCCTGGGCGCAACCGGCTACACCTTCGGGGCGAATCAGGGACCGAGCGTCAGCAATGCCTTCACCGCCAACCCCGATAATTACTCGATTGAAATGTTGTTCAGCATCGACAACACGATGGGCTTCAAGAAGCTGATCGACTTCAAAGGGATTGAAAACTCGAGCATCGGTGATAAGGGCCTTTACAACCGTAGCAGCAGCGGCGGCGTCCACGGTCTGGTCACCCTGCACAACCTGGCCGAATTTAATCTGCAGGTCTTCTCACCCAGCACCCTCCACCACCTGGTCTTTACTCGGGACGGCACCAACGGCCACGTCAACGTATACGTCGACGGCATCTTGCGTCTGGCAGACGTCGATGATTCGGTCGCTCAACTCACCACGTTCTCGGCTCCCGACAGTATTGCGTACTTCTTCCAGGATGAACTCGGCGGCGCCCGGGCCGAAGCCAGTCCCGGTTTCGTCGATTACATCCGCATCTACGACGACCCGCTGACACAACAGCAGGTGACTGGCCTCTTTCGTGGCACGGCCGCACCGGTCAATGAGGTTGGCGCGTTGGATATCGACGCGGACATTCGGGCCATCGGAGGTAACGGCAATATCCGCTTGACTGCCGAGACGACCATCGAAGTCGGGGATGCCACGACCACCGTGACCGTCCGTGCCGCTGGGAAAGGATCGATCGTCAGTCAGGCCGGCACCAACGACGCCGGAGGAGCGCAAACGGATGGCGACGCCACCGGTGAATTTGCCATGGGCGATGGCTCTGCCATTGAGAGCGAAGGCGGCAACATCACGTTGCAGGCGCCCGGCAACGTGAGCTTGAGCATCGTCGATGCCGACAGTGACAACGACGGCGAGGCGGGCACCGTAATCGTCACGGCCGACTATGGTGGGCCGGAGGCGGGCCTGAACGACGGTGCCGGTGTGATCATGGACATCTTGACCGGCGAAGACGCGAACATCCGTGCCGGCAATGTCGCCTTACGGGCTGGATCGGGAGTCGGCACCGATGGCGAAGACATCGACATGCTGTCTCCGGTGAACCGCACGCTGACCGTGGCGGCGGAGACGGAAACCGGCGATATCAACTTGGATCATGCCGGCAGCCTGCACGTCGACACCGTCGATGCGATTGCCGGCGTGACGATCAACAACGCGGATACCGTTGCGACCGGCGGCGATGAGATCACGCTCACATCCAGCGGGCCACTATCGGTCGCCGCTGCCATTACCAACGACGACGGCGGCGGCATTACGCTAACCGTTGAGGGCAGTAGCGGCAGCGCCGACCTGACGCTGAATGCCGACGTTGCCACCAGCAATGGGCAGGGAGCGGTGACCTTGAACGCCGGCGACGACATTCTTCAAACCGCCGGCCACGTAACAGCCGCTGGATCGGGATCGATCGATTACAACGCCGCGCTCGGAAGCGGCAGCGGCGCAATTACGATGGCGGATGGGACGACGGCCGCCACAGCGACCGGCTTCATCACCATGGATGCCGGAGGCGACATCACGCTCAGTGGCCTGTCGACCGCGGCGTCCCCCCTACCCTCGGCGGCGGATGCTGCCGGTGTGCGGATTACCAGCACAGGCGGCGCACTCCGAGACGCCGGCGAGGCGCATGGCCCCGAAATCCGCGCGGCTTCGGTCGCCTTGCGAGCCGACGACGGCATCGGAGACGCGGGCGATCCCTTTGGCAGCCTGGAACTCGCGACGGATGCCGTGAACACAACCCTGATCCTGGCGGCCGTCACCGAACGCGGCGACATCGGCCTCGCCAATACGGGCAGCCTGACCATCGCGTCGGTCGATGCACTCGTTGGCGTCATGATCTCTGATGCGGAACACGACAATATGGGAGACAACATCGTCATCACTGCCGCGAGCCCGCTCGCCGTTAATGACGCCGTTAGCAATCATGACGGTGGCCATATTACGCTGGCGGCAGAGGGAGCGACCGACGCGGACGACCTGGATATCAATGCCGACATCACAGCCAGCGGCGGCAGCGGAAACATCAACTTGTACGCCGGAGACGCAATCGATTTTGACCCG
>JAUIHJ010000155.1 GCA_030432015.1 bacterium | reverse complement strand
ATTGCATCTTGCCGATCGTCTTTCACACCATGGGTGGTCCGGAAATTCCGCTTGAGGAAGGCAATACGTCCGTCCGCCGGAGTATCTACTTTCGCCATGGGCACGAACGGCAGGTCGAGTTCCTCAAAACATTCGACGGCGCCAATGTCTTGGAGTGTTACCGCCGCAACAGCACGATTGTGCCGCAACAGGCGCTGGCCTTGTCCAATAGTGTGGTGATTCGGCAACAGTCGCGACGCGTGGCCAATCAGTTGACGCGGATCGCTACGACGGATCAACAATACGTGGATCTCGCCTTTGAACAGCTCCTCGGGAGATTACCATCGGTTGCCGAGCAGACACATTGCCTGGCCTTTCTCGGGTCGCAGGCCGAACTGATTGCGGCGGGCAATCTCAGTTACAATGGAAACGCGCCGGCAGCAAATGCGGCAGCACGGGAGGTTGACGCGAGTCCATCACTTCGCGCGCGACAGGGCCTTGTGCATGTGTTGTTGAATCACAATGACTTTGTGACCGTACGATGACAACCATGAATCCAAAACAACCGAAATCGTCTCGCTCGCTGGATCGCCGTACATTCCTGTCCGATGTCGGTCTTGGTTTCACCGGCCTGGCGCTTGGAAGCATGCTGCACGGTGAAGGCATCTGCCGCGGCGGCGAACACACCAGCTGGTCACCACCGGATGGAACTCCCCATTTCGCGCCGCGCGCCAAAAACGTGATCTGGTTGTTCATGGTGGGCGGTGTGAGCCAGATGGAAAGCTTTGACGTCAAACCGGCGATCAACAAGTATGCGAACAAGTCACTGGACGAAACGCCGTACGCCCATGTCTTGGACAACCCGTTACTTGACGCTAATCTCCGCGTTGTCGACCGACGCAAGAAAAATTGGAAGACGATTTACCCGCTGCAGGTGGGATACCATCAAGCGCGGGAGAACGGGATCCTGATCGCGGATGACTGGCCACACGTTGAACAGTGTTTGGGTGACATCGCGCTGATTCGCGGAATGTGGTCAACCGATGATAATCACGGTGCGCAGCTGCAATTTCACACGGGCCGTCACCTCCTCGAGGGAATGTACCCCAGCCTGGGCTCCTGGGTGCATTATGGTTTGGGGTCCCTGAATGAAAACCTGCCACAGTTTGTTGTAATGGGGCAGCCGATCAAGTCGCGGTTTGGCGGCAATGGAAGTCACGGGTCGGATTACCTGGGACCCGAACATGACGGAGTGATGATCCGCGTTGATCCGCAAGACCCGTTGCCGTTTGGTATTCCCGGTAGCGATGTTTCGCGTGAGGAGCAGCAACGCGAGTTCGAATTGCTGGGTGAACTTCATCACCTTGCCCAAGTTCAATATCCCGACGATGCGCGATTGCGAGCCCGGATCAAATCGTATGAGCTCGCCTTCGGCATGCAGCGCGCGATGCCGGAAGTCTTTCAGTTCGAGCAGGAGACGGCCGCTACGCAGTCGCTGTACGGATTGGATGATCCCGCGACAAGCGACTTTGGCCGCATCTGTCTGGCGGCCCGCCGGATGGTTCAGCGGGGTGTTCGCTTTGTGCAAGTTTATGACGACGGCCCCAACGACGCTGGCGGGAAATGGGACACGCACAATAATTCCCAACCGCGCCTGGTCGACAACGCACGCAGCGTCGACAAACCGATCGGCGGGCTGCTGCAGGACCTCAAACGACGTGGGCTGCTTGACGAGACGCTCGTCTGCTTTATGACGGAATTTGGCCGTACTCCAGGAGGACAGGGCGAGAAGGCGACCGGCCGCGAGCATCATCCGTATGGCTTCACTGTCTGGATGGCCGGCGGCGGTATCAAAGGGGGCGTCGTTCACGGCGAAACCGACGAACTCGGCTTCCACGCGATTGCGGGCCGTCACTATGTGACCGACATTCACGCCACCGTGCTGCACCAACTTGGCCTCGATTCACGCAGGCTGGAAGTCCCAGGTCGCAAACGGTTGAACATCGACCACGGCACGCCGATCCGTGAGATCATCGCATAGCTGCCCGGGATCGCATCGTGCGAATGAATCGAGTGGGGCTCCAAAACTGCCTGCGGCGGCGGTCCCGCGGGTGGGGTAAGACCTGCCGTTTAGCCCCGAAAGTAGTGTCTCTAGCGGGAGAAACCGGACGTTCGTGGGACGCCATCGATCTGCCGATTCCCAAATTTGCAAACCGTTTGCAACCTTGACATCGAGATTTTTCGGACATTTTCCGGCACGCGGTGAATCTCACCATCGAGTTTTGGCGGCAAGCGATCCGTACGACGGGACTTAGGGACTTGAGCCTTTTTTTGTCGCCTTCTGGTCACCCGTGTTTGGCACGGTACCTGCATTAGGTTCATGCCAGACAAGCGAAGTCTTACCACCTACTGGACGCAAGGAAGTCAACCCGGGAGGAAAATAATGAACGGTAAACAAAAAAAACAAAGCCTGGAAGAAAGAATGCTGAGCACGATCATTGATGCCCTGTTGGATGCCGAACCAGAGCTGACCGATCAGCCGGCAAACGACTGGTCACGCATTCTTCTTGATTCATGTCGTCGACGCCGGTTTGGTAACGACCAGTCTCCGTTTGTCTCCTCGTGTTAGTTCTCAACTGCTCCTAGTCCGGTGCGCTTCTGGGGAAGGCGGCGTACTGTTAAGGGCGAACGTGTTGCCGTAGCACGTTCGCCCTTTTTTGTTGCGCTCCCATGTTGTTAATCGAATGCGCATTGTCAGGTCGCGGCGGCGAGTTACCAAAAAATCGACTTAGCGCACATGCATGAACTCGTTGGCGCTCAGCAGGATTTGGGCATATTGCTCCCACGCAGAAAGTGCCCGTTCCGGTTTGCCAGCGAACTGGTCCGCGGGCTGCGCTGCCGTGACGAACCGTAGGCCGATCGCCTGTTCGTACGGTGTGGGGGGGCGCGCGAAGAGCAGTTGATAGGCGCGATCGATGCGTGCGGCGTCATGCTCTGCCTCGCCGGCGAGTCGGCGCGACAATGCAATCGCTCGTTCAATCATGAAGGGGCTATTGAGCATGAACAGAAATTGCTGCGGCACCGTGCTGGTGTTGCGTTTCGCACTCGTTGCGCGAGGTGAAGGAAAGTCGAAAAGTCGCAGAAATGCGTCCGACTCGAAGCGGTCGCCGTTGCGGCTGACGACCGAATAGAGCGTCCGTCGCCGACTCGCGTGCAGGTGCTCGGTGGGTGAACCGCCTAGGGTCCGGTCTAAATCGCCGGTTACATCCAGCATTGCATCGCGCCAGGCTTCCACATCGATCCGCCGGGGGTTCATTCGCCACAGCAGGCGATTATCACCGTCGCGTTCGAAATTTGACGCGTGGAACTGACTACTCATTTGATAGGTGGACGACAGCATGATCGTGCGGTGCAATTGCTTGAGCGACCACTTCGATTGGATAAACTCCGCCGCCAGCCAATCGAGCAGGCCAGGGTGCGTGGGAGTCTCCCCCAGGGTTCCGAAGTTGCTGGGCGATCGTACGAGTCCGCGACCAAAGTGCCGCAACCAGACGCGATTTACCATCACACGCGCCGTCAGCGGGTTGTCCGGGGCAACGACGGCGGCGGCGAGTTGCAGGCGCCCGCTCCCCTGGTCGAAGACCGCACGTTCGGCTGAGCTTAAGATTTGCAGAAAGCGACGAGGCGCGATTTCGCCCGGCTTTCGCAAATTGCCACGCAGCGCGACCGGCATGTCGCTGCTACCGGCGTCGACCAAGGTGTGGGCTACAGGGTACTTGTCGGGAGCGTTCTGCTTGAGCCCTGTCAATTTGGCTCGCAGCGCTTCCAATTCGGCTGCTTCCTCCGCGGTAGGCTGACGCCCATCCTGTTTGACTTCCTTGTCGCGGGCCGTGATTTGCGCGTCCAGCTCCTTGATCTGCGCGTGCGCCTGGTTGTATTCCGCGACCACCGCTTCGGCGACCAGCGGGCGCTCCGCGTTGCGTGTGTTGTTGAAAACTCCTGCCAGCGAGTAATAGTCGCGAGTGGGAATCGGATCAAACTTGTGGTCGTGGCAGCGGGCACACGCAACCGTTAGACCCAGGAAAGCCCGCGAGAGCGTATCGACCCGGTCGTCCAGCGTTTCGGATTTGGCCTGTGCGACGCTGTCCGGATCGCCACCATCAGAATGGTAGGTCGGGCCGATCGCGAAGAAGCCGCTGCCAAAAAAAGATTCGTCCTCACCAAGCAAGTCACCTGCAATTTGATGCCGGACGAATGTGTCGTACGGCAAGTCGCGGTTGAAACTGCGAATAACCCAATCGCGGAACTGAAACGCGTGCGGTAAATGGGCGTTATCCAAAAATCCACCGAGTCCGTCACTGTACCGCGCCACGTCTAACCAGAACCGGCCCCAGCGTTCACCATACTGGACTGAGCCCAATAACCGGTCGATGACGCGTGCCAGCGCGGCTGGCTCGGAATCGTGAACAAACTCCTCGACAGCGTCCGGAGGAGGAGGCAAGCCGATCAAGTCGAAATAGACGCGACGGAGCAAGGTGCGTTTATCGGCCGGTTGCGCGACTGCCAGTCCATTCGATTCCAACTGCGCGAGCACAAAGTGGTCCCAAGGCCGCTGAGGCCAATCCGCCTTGTCCACGGTCGGTAATGGGGGCCTGCGAATCGGTTGCCAGGCCCAATGCGAGTTGCGTACCGTTGTCCAGTCGTATGACTCTCCAATCCGTGACACCGCGGTCGCTTCGTCGTTGGGCCAGGGCGCTCCCAATTCGATCCACCGCGCAAGAATCTCAATCTGTTTCTCCGGCAACTTGCTGGCCGGAGGCATTTCGTACGACTCATATCGCACGGACTGGAGCAACAGGCTCTCGTCCGGCTTGCCGGAAATAAAGGCAGGTCCGGAATCGCCTCCAATGGCCATCGCGACCCGACTGTCCAGCCGCAAACCACCCTTGGGTGTCTTGGTCTGAGTGCTGTGACACTCGTAGCAATGTTGGGCGAGTAACGGCCGTACGTGTCGCTCGAAGAACTGCACAGACTCCTCAGAAGGCTCGCCGGCCGCTGCATCCTCCGAGCGAACGTCGGTTGCCTCGGCCCCGATCACAGGAGCGCCGGACACAAGAGCGCCGCACACAAGAGCCCCGAACACAGGGCAGCCAAGGACCAGCAGGCTGGCAATCCATCGCATTGATCGCATCATGAAGGTGTCACCAGACTATAGGCGTTGCGCGTTCGCGACGGCTTGAGATCGGGGCAGACGCTGGCCACGTTTCAGGCCCTTGCTGTGCAGGTCGTGCATCAGCCTGGCAGGCCGCTTGCGGCGCGAAATGGTATCGTCATCCGGTGTAGTTTATCATCCGCGGTCGCGAGATTAAAACCTGCGGCGCCGACATTCGCTGGGCCCCACGCAGCGCCGGCTCGCAACCGGGCCGGCGGCGTGCGGGACTGAAATTGGTCACCGGGCGGGCCACGATCTGCACCCTGGCAAGCAGGCTCGGGGCCGTCGATCCTGACGAAATGGGCTCGCTGACGAGACACGACGAAAGAAAGGCGAGATTGTCGGGGCTCGGCCAAGTTGATGGTTTTGTGTGGCTTGGGGCGGCATTTGCAGGAAAACTCGAGACAGCAGGTTAGCAGCTGGAAGGTGCGGATTGGCTGTGGTTCAGGGCCAGGCGCCCTGGGAAGAACGGTCCAGGCAAACTAGGATAAGTGAATTCCAATTCACGCCATCCCACCTTTTCGAATGTCATGAGTATTCCACGCGTCGCCGTTGTAGGCCGCCCCAACGTGGGCAAATCGAGTGTCTTCAACTGGCTTGCCGGCCGTCGTATTTCGATTGTCGATGATGTGGCCGGTGTCACGCGCGACCGCGTGACCCACCTGGTGGAAGAGGGGGACTGCTTCTTCGAACTCATCGATACCGGCGGCGTTGGCATCAACGACGTCGATGATCTGGGTACCGAGATCGAAGACCAGATCGCGATCGCTCTGGAAGACGCCGACGTCCTGTTGTTTGTCGTGGACACGCGTGCCGGATTGCTGCCGCTGGACGAAGAGGTGGCCAAACGCCTCCGCTACATTGACAAGCCGATTATTTGCGTCGCCAATAAGACGGACGATCCGTCACTCGATCCTCAAGCATATGAATTCTATAAGTTGGGGCGGGGAAAGCTCGTTCGCGTCAGCGCGATGCAGAACCGCAATCGGCAGGAGTTGATCGATTTGATCGTCGAACGACTCCCCGTGCCCGCTGTGGGCGACGGCGCCGTGGCGGAAGCGCCGCCCATGAAAGTGGCGATTGTCGGCCGCCGGAATACGGGCAAGAGCACATTTGTAAACTCGCTGGCTCAGGCCGAGCGAATGATTGTCAGTGAAGTTGCCGGGACCACACGCGATAGTGTGGACGTTCGCTTCATCTTGGACAACAAAGAGTTCGTGGCGATCGACACGCCCGGACTGCGCCGCAACAAGAGCGTGAAGACGGATGTGGAATACTACGGTGTCCATCGAGCTCAACGGAGCATTCGTCGAGCCGACGTGGTGTTGATGTTCTTCGACTGCTCAGAACGCATTAGCAAGGTCGACAAACAGCTGATTCAGTACATTGCGGAGAATTACAAACCGTGCATTTTTGTTGTCAACAAATGGGACAAAATGCATGGCAAGATGCCGACGGAAAACTGGGTCAACTATCTCCGCGACACTTTCAAGACGATGTGGCATACTCCGGTCGCATTTATCACGGGCCAAACCGGCAAGAACGTCAAGGCCTTGGTGAATCATGCGCAGATGTTGTTCAAGCAATCGCGCCAGCGTGTTCCTACGGGTGAACTGAATCGGCTGGTCGGACGGGCGATCGATCATTTCGAGCCGCCCATGCACCAGGGGAAACGTCCGCGGATCTATTATGCGACGCAAGTCAGCACGGAACCGCCAACGATCGTCCTGGTCTGCAATAACCCTGGCGGGTTTACCCAGCCGTATCGTCGTTACTTGCTGGGCGTGTTTCGTGATCAATTGAGCTTTGGGGAGGTCCCAATGAAGCTTTATTTGCACCGTCGCCGCCGCGACGATCTTCGCGATGAAGTCGTCACCAAGCACGCTCTCAACGATGAAGCTTCCAGCGAGCATCCGTAGGCCGGACGGCACCCGTCGTGAAGCAGGCGTTGCCTGCGACGGCGGCTGAGCCGAATTTGAAGGGGCGGACGCTAGTCCGACCAGCCATGATGGGCCGCTCCACCTTTCGCCTTCCGTGATATTCCTTGGCTTTGCCCAGAGCGAAGAGGGCCGGCCAGCCGGTGTCGATCTTGCTCCCAGTGAATAATTCAGTTCATTGCCGATGAGATTGATCGTCGGGATGATCGGCCTGCAAGTCCTTTGGACACCCCTTGTGCGGCGTCCGAGGCCACGGCTGCCAAGGTCGCTGCGGACTTATTCGCCGCCGGTCTGTGTTACTTGTTCGGCGCAGATCTCCGACCACTGTTCGGCGCAGTTCTCCAACCACTGTTCGGCGCAGATCTCCAACCACTGTTCGGCGCAGATCTCCAACCATTGTTCGGCGCAGATCTCCAACCACTGTTCGGCGCAGGTCTCCGACCTCGTCGTAACGCCCGATGGCAGGTCTCCATATCTCGAAGCGGTGCGGGTCGGGGGAGCCCTTCGCCCGACCGCAGAGTTTCCAAGACCATCTTGCTGGAACGGATTCCGTTACGTGCTCGGAGGTTCATTCTCCGGGCGGCGATTTTGGCGGCGCGTCTTGCAACCCGCTTTTCACCTTTTGCAGCGTCGAGTCCCAGCCGAAGCCGTAAAGTACGGCATCATTCCATTCAGGATTCGCATCAGGATTGGCCGAGAGGTACATCACCAGGACAATGATGCCCAGGATTGCACTCCCAGCGGATAAGAGCAGCAATGGCCGAGCGAAGAGCCAGACTTTGGTAAGCGCGTCGCTCCAGAGGCCGTGCCCAAAACTCGTTCTGGCCGCGCCCACCATCCTGGCGGCTACTGGAACGACGACGCTGAGGACAATGCCCGCGACAAAACATGCGTACAGGTTGAATGCATCCATCGTTCGTCTCCTTTGTTTTACGATTGTGAATTCGAAATCACCACCAGCGTCGGGTCACCATACAACACGTATGACGCCCATGTCATCGACGACGAGGGTGTGGTCGCGTTTTCCGACTTGGCCCGTCGTAAACACTCGCCAATGGGTTGGCCCTGCAGCAGCAGTTCATAGTAGGTCAGGGCGAGGTCAATGGCTTTGCGATCGTCAACGCTCCAGAGCGGACTGACGTATCCTGCCGCGCCAGCTCGAATGAAGGCGGTCGCCAGCCCAGTGAAGCGAGCTGAAACACTCTTGATTCGCCCGGCCAGGCAGGCATTGGCATAGACGACAGGACTACGGTTAAAGTCGAGCATGAATCGAACATCAGATGCTGTCAGGCCTTCGCCGCTGAGTACCAGGCCGCTCCTCCCGGGAAGGACATTATCGAAGAATGCGTGTCCGCTGTAGTGAAAAATGTCATATCCCTCGCGCAACGCGTTGACGAGATTCTCGCGGGTCGGTGATACATCGGTCTCCCCGCTGCCGTCAGGACGCAGGTGCAGCACGCGCTGGGCCCGAAATCGGGCCGTCGTCGCAGTTCCCGGCGGCTCGGACGTCGCGGCTTCGTCACTTGCCCCGTCGTCGGGGCGAAATTTTTCCTCGATGCTTTCCGCTTCGGTGCCGCTGAAGGGCAGGTCTTGCGTGGGATTCGAGCACAGCAGCACGCGCACATCGCCGGCATCGATCTGAGACGCCGGTGTGAAGTACGAGATGTTGCTGGTCAAATTGGTTTCATAGTAGTTAACACCCGACATGTGGCCGATCGCATAACTCAGGCTCCAGATCCGGCCCTCCGCAGGATTTGCTTCAGCGAGTTCATCCTCGCTGGTGTGTCCATGCGTGTCCTGAGTCGCAGGTTGGCGGATTAGTTCTAACGGTAAACTGGGATCCTCGATGAACGCCGCCAAGAAACGGGGCGAAAGCTGCCGTAGCGTTCGGCGCATGGCAATCGGAACCAAACTCTGGTACAGGACTTCACCCGTCTTGCGAATATGATAGCTAAGATCGGATCGCCGCCGCGCCAGTTCACGATGGATGCGATCGAGTGCGTCGAGCCGTTGGTCCTCCGGATATTCCGTGTCATTCGCGTGGACGGCGGGTTGCTGTCGGTCGGTAAAGCGGATGGACTCCTCGAGCAACAATCCTTGCAGCTTGTTTGTTTCTGTGAGGCGGTCATCAATCTTGTCCATCAGCGAGCCGATATAGTATGTCGTTTCGGCTGGCAGGGGACGTAGCAGTATGAGCGGAGCTTGGCGTCTGGCGGCAAACGCCGCCGCATCGATAAGGTGATGCGGAACGCTCGCCGAGTCGAGCGAGTAATCTGACACCACCGCCAGGGAGTCTTTCATCGTGTCGGCGTCGCCGCACGCTTCGTCGGTGCTCTGAAACTTGCGATAGCAGTTGGTAAACTGCCGGCGATCTTCGGCGGTCATGCTCCAATAAAGATCATGAAGATCGGGTAGCGAAGTATAGTCCTGCTGTCGAAACTGATCGGCGACGTCCAGGATGCGGTTGCAATGATGAAACAACCCGCGCATTTCATCGTCGGCCAGGAACGGGAACAGGTGTTCTCGTCCGCTGGGATGAGTCAGCGATTGCCGTAGTACGCTGTCCAGGTATTGGTAGGTTAGCAGGATCAGGGCCGCACCTTCGGCGACGTCGAAGTGATTGACACCCGGTATTTCACGGACGATCCCTTTCACGCCAAACCTGCCTTTGTCGGTCCGCTGCGTTTCGATGGTTTTCCGCAGCCCTTCTCGAAGTCTGCACGCGCTGCCGACGAGCCACACTTCATCGAAGCGCTCATCAGCCTGATCGGTCATGACCCGATCTGACAGCAGATCGATGACCGCTTGATCGTCCTCTTGATCGGGGTTCCAGTAGAGCAGTGAGCCTCCTGTATAGGACGCAAGCGGAACGACCGCGCAGGCGGTTAGCGGCGAGGCTGGTGTCACGAGAACAACCCGGTTAGGCTGCGCGAGCCCGATCGACTCGGATTCATCCATCGTGTCACGCAGCGAAAGCCACCGTTCTGAAGGCCAGTTGACGGCCTGATCCGCGGCAATTGCTGGACCCTCACGCGGTGGAAAGCAGAAGACGTTTGTGCGTTCCGAGCCGTCACTTTGCCGGACTGTCGTGTCGGCGCTCGCAGCAACCATGGCACGCAGATTACTCTGATCGATATCGCGTAACATTTGGTCCGAGTTTTCGCCGAGAATGAAAACTCGCGTAATGTCACCAAGACGGTGGAGGAAATCATAGACTTCGTCACCCAGCGGAACGTCCGGCGTGTACCACAACATGGGACCGTGGTATCGCGTCGCATATGTTTCGGCAAACCGGCGTTCGGCTCCCGATCCAGGGGGATCTGTGGTTGACGAGGGCGGTGTACTGCGGGCAGCAACCCACGTGGCGAGTTGCCAACAGGTGGTTGGCACAAAGTAGACATGACCGTTGTATCGCTGCTTCATTGTGCTCACTGCACCTCGCTTCAATTCGCGGATTGTTCCTCGTCAGCTCCACGGCTTGCGAAATTGTTTTTCACGGCCAGGAGGTCTCGCACCGTGGCGGGGTGTGCCGCCAGGCGTTCGAGCGGAAATAGGCGGATCGAAGGATCACCCCAAACGACATAGCTGATCACGGAGAAGTCGTGCGGACGGCGATTGCTTTGATCGTCCGTCTGCATGCGGCGCAAACACTGCGATTTTGCCAGCAGAGTCGCTTCACCAATCGAGCACCCTTGGGCAATGTGTTCATACCATGCCTTTGCAAAATCCGCGGCGACGACATCGCCGATCTGCCAACGTGGTGCGATGACGGCCGTCGCACCAATGTGAGTAAATGATGACGAAACGCCCATCACACGTTCGCTGGTGTCCTTGGAGAAGCTGGTGGTCTTGGCCTTCGGCTTTTGAGCATTACCCTTGTCGTCCAGCGGAATCCGCGCGTTGCTACTTCCGAAGCAGCCGTTGAGAAAGACCAGCGGGTGCCGACCGATCTTTGTGTGGTACTTGATCTCCAGCGCATTCAAGGGCTCGTAACGACTTTCTTTTCTGTTGGGCAACAGGATGCCGCTGAGTTGAGGCTGCTCCACAATTTCAATCCCGTGTCCGGCGAAGTGAAAAATGTCGACGCCAGCGGCCAACTCGTTCACGACACGCCGCTTGTCAAAATCCGTTTTCTCCGACCAGGTCGTGACATTGAAGCATTTTTCCTTCAAGGCACTCCGAATCGCCTTTCCTTCGCCCTCCAGTCCAGGCAGGCGGGTTTCATCCGTAACGGACTGCGCCAGGCAGACCAACGCGTCCCAATTCTGACGGCGCTGCAAATAGGTGCCGAACATGACGCTACAAGCCGTGCCAAGGCTGGTTTCGTACGGATCAAAATGCGATAAGTGTCCCAAGGCATGATGCAGAAACGCCAGTTCAGGAGTCGTCGAAATCGCTTCATAAGGAACGCTCACATCCCCGCTGAAAAGGGCAATATTGAGTGGGCGTAGCGAACGAAGCGCTGCTTGGATGTCCAGCGGAAAGACCAGTCGCGTCAAATTTTGGGCGTCCGGCGACTCTCGCACGCGAACTTCAATCAAGGCCCGTGATGCGTGCGGTTGTTCGGCGACGGGTTCAACGGCAGATTCATCGACATTTAGGATCTGGTGTTCGAGCTTCTTCACACACGATTCAAGGTGCTTCTCTTCCTCTACGCTGAACTTGTGGAACAACAGGAGCGGAGCCTCTTTGTAGGCGGCGAAACAGCTCGCCGGAAACATGTCGAGACGGTCGCAGCCCTCGGCGGAGAAATCGCAGAGCACGACCGAGTCGTTCCATAGCGGTGCCATCCGGACCGTAAGCGCCGGATCGCTGGCGAGATCCGATTGGGAAATAAACTGTTCATAGAACGAACTGATAAACTCGTCCCGACCGATGTAGATGTCTTGTGAGACGTCGCGTGTATGCAGCTGGTTGGCGGTGCCTTTCATGAGGGACTTCAAGAATTTTGCCAACCGTGCGGCCCAATGTCGTTTCGCGATTCTGCGGCAAAAGGAACGGGTGATCTGGATGACCTTTTCGCGCGTACGGTCCGGGCCGTCGAGCGGCCGGCTGGTGAGTTCGCGGACCAGCCAATCCAGAAGCTTTTGGGCGTGGAAGAACCTTGCGAGCACGGCGGCCGCCTGAACCGGATCGTCAAATGGCACTCGAACGATTTGGCCTTGCGAGCCCTTGTTGTCCCCTGGGTCAAGGGTCCTCTGAAGGATGCTCTCGTCCGCCCGCGGAAAGCGGCCGATCAGGAAAATACGCTTCACGTCGTGGGTCCGCAAGAATTCGAGTGTTTGACGGTG
>JAUIHJ010000154.1 GCA_030432015.1 bacterium | reverse complement strand
AACCCGGGGGGACGCTCAATTTCGAGTCGGTCGACGATCAATTCCACAGGTGTGCTCTGGGCAAGCCGTCGCGTTCCTTCCTGGACCAACGCGTAGCCCCCCGCCCAAGGCAGGACCATGGCAGCCGCGAGCGTAAGTGAAACCGTAAGGCGCGGGCCAATGTGGACGCGCGGTACCGCGTCATCCGGCCGAGTCGCAGGGATGGCGTCGTGGCGACACGCAGCTGCGGCAGGTCGCCAGCGGAGGACGAGCCAATTGGCAGCCAGCAGGAACACCGTCCCCGGGTACCCGTAGAGCAAGTTAAACAGACTGACGACGCGCCCTTCAAACTCCGCGACCAAGGGCTCCTTCAACGCGCTGCTGTAGGGGAGGTGCGTCAGCAGTGCAGGATCGTTTGCCGCGGCCGCCAACGCGGCATCGACGGCAGGGCGATTGATCAACACGCTGTATAGGTTGGGGAAGGCGCCAAAAAACGTCGCGGTGGTCAGATAAGAAAATGTCAACACGAACGACGCGGCCGTCAGGGCCAGGACCCACCGCCGTCGCCGTCCGTCGCGGAGTGTCCTTGCTACGGAAAAACAGGCCATCAATGGTAAAATCAGGACCGCGTTGTAGTAGATCCACCAGTGCGGCAGGATGGTGGGAAGCGCCGCCACGATCAGGGTCATTTCCAGCAACCGCCTGAGCGGATCATCACCTCCAGGCTCGGGCGGTGATGACGGCCGCTGGATCGTTTTCGCCACCAGGACAACCACCCCTGCGGCGATCAGCACATACACAATCCACATTCCGCCACGCATCGGAGCAAAGGGACCGGTCAGCCAGATGGGAACGAAATTCAAATAGGAAAGCAAATTGCCCTTCATCGACGGGCCGGTTCCTTCCGCTTTGAGGTCGGTGATTTTGTGCAGAAACGACCCGTACACGTCAAAGCTCAGCGCGACACCGGTCAGCACCCCCAGGACGCCGAGGCACGTAAGGCACGCCACGATTACCTTGACTTCGGGCAAGGCGACCATCGTCCGCCACGATGATCGCTCGCCTCGCAGCCGCCAGGCGGCCTGCAACGTCAGCCAGGCGAAGTACCCCAGCATGAGCAGTGGAAACACTTTGATCGCACCGCCGAGCGCCAACAGGCAACCGACCTGCCACGGAGTCGAGGCTCGATCCTGGCGAAAACTCCACAGGTAAATCGCCCCCCCCATGGCCAGCAGATAGAGCACCTCGAATTGACCATAAACGGCTGACCAGACCACCGGAAAGCTCGACAGGACAAGCAGGCTCAGCATGGCGCTATGGCTGGCCAGTCGCTTTCCCATCGACCGGTGCGGAGTCAGCTGGTTCCAGAACATGATGGACAACCAGGAGATCCCCACAAAAATTGCGACCGTCCATGAGTTCAACGCCAGCGAGAAGCCTCCCACGCGAAGAAGTGGATAGAGGATCACCAGTACCAACGGTGGCGAAACAACACCTTTGGCAACCGGTTCGCGCGATTCGGCAAACGCCCGCGTGGATGTCTGTTCGTCGTAATTGAGATTCGGGTGATCTGTGGCGAGCCGTCCGGACTCCAGTGCCTGATACATCTGCTCGTTGGAATACGGGTCGAGTCCCAACTCAATCCGCGCCCGACTGCCCATCGCGTAGCGAAAGAAGTCGGTCCCATAGTCACCGGTGACGCCGAAGAACTGCCCGTCGATGTACCGCCCGAGCCAAGGCAGAAAAACCAGCAGCACAATGGCTGCCGCCATGACCAACTGCGCGCCGCTCGCCCAACCCCAAGACGCAGCCTTGGATTCAGCAGGTGGGTCGGCGCGGCGGCCGTAGCTGGATCGTGCCGACCCGCCGCGCTGCTGACGTCGATTGTTGCTGCGGTTCATTGAATCGTCACCGCTCGTGCGCGGCGCAGCCGCGACAGGAATCCTCGCGTCATCGCTTTCCTGCCGCCGCGGCGCGGCTAAATTTGCGCCACACCAAATCGGTCGCTCGAGCTGGGCTGAATGTCGAACGTACCGCTGTCGAGTTGCACTGCGAATGCATCCTAAAAATGCACTCGACTGCTGACAACCGCTCCACGATCGTCGGTCAGCGTGAGAAACCACGCCGTGGCCTTCGCATCCGGTTGTGCGACGCTCACCTTCTCATCACTGAGTTGCGCGGCAGTCGTGGTCCATTTGCGTTGGTTGATCGGGCCATCGTCATGGGTTACGTGTAGCGAAGCCCGCTGGATCGGCGAAGACGACTGATAGGCGGCAAGCACTTGACCGTCTTGAATCTGCGCCGGGCCCAGGACCGGCAATGGAACACCATCGCGCAGATGCTGGTTGACGAACACTTCGATTTCGACCGGCGCCCAACCGGCGGGATGACCATGCGGCAGGTTGACCGTAATCCGCAGTTGCTTTTGGCCAGGAACGGCATCAAAGCTGCGCATGTAACTGTCCAGCGGATAAGCAAAGTCGTTGGTCCCGTTAACAAATAAAATCGGCATCGAGGTCGACGGCAAGTACTGCGACGGATCCCACAACCTAATCCAGCGCTGGCGCTGCGGCTCAGTCATTTCGGCGAAACGATTCAGCCAGGCACTATTCTCGTGCAGGAATCCGCACCCATAGACCGGCACAGCGGCTTTGAATCGCGAATCGACCCCCGCAATGATACACGTCAGGTAGCCACCCCAGCTGATTCCTGTTACCGCGGTCCGTTGCGGATCGACTTCAGGAAAGCTGCGGATTAGCGAGTGTGCGCGTACGGCGGCGGCCACGGCGTGGTACGGCCACTGCTCCTGAGGTGGTTGATCGACGCTGCCGAATTTCTCACCGTCCCCTTGATCGGGCCCGCCATCGGATAATCGGTTGCGGTTTTCGCGGCGGTGCGGGTTTTCCCCCTCGATCGGTCGATGACCGGCTAAGTCCATCGCGATCGCGGCGTAGCCTCGCTTGGCCCACAGTTCGGCCCACTCCCGAAATGCGGTGCCACCACCGCCGTGGACCAGCACGACCGCCGGTAACGCTGCATCGATCGAGTGATCGCCGGCAAGTGTGCCCGGTGTCGCATAGTAGGCGAAGACCCGGGTCGGCTTCCCCCGGTATGGCTCGCCGGCATAGAACAGGGATCGAACCGGTCCTTTGTCGTCGACCCATTCAAACTTCGGCGCGGCGTCAAGGTCGGCTAGTTTCCAAGGCATTCCGTCGGCAACTGCCGGTGGCGCGGTTGCCTGAGCCATGACGGGCTCGGGAGACATTCCGACCAGCGCCATGACAATCCATAAAACAAGCGGCACAAACCGGGGAGTGGAGTCAGGCATCACGAACGGTGCTCGATTGGAGGTGAAGAAACAAAAGCCGTCGAATTTTCTTCGTCCCGGGAAATCCGGTCAGAGGTAACGCAACCCGACGACGGGCCGTGCCACGACACGGGCGTCCGACATGTCGATGACCACCGTCGTCCGGCAGCGAATTTCCACGCCCCAGCGCGACCGAAGCGATCGTCACGACTTGACCGATCCGCAGCAACCGGGGCTGGCCCCGAACGAAGTCACCATTCTAGCAGGCACCCGCACGGTTTGCAGGTATCATCGATGAAGTCACATGACGAGGCGGTCATCGAGTTGTCTCACGACAACGACACCGTCCAGCCATGCGTCCGCCGCCGCAAAAGCCTGTCCCCAGAGATCCCCTTCATGCTATAATGTCCGCACATCCGACCAGTGAATCGCCCCAGGATGCCCCGCCAGGAGAATGTTGATGCGTCATCGCGATTGGATCGTTGTTGGATTGGCAACGCAGGTTTTCGTGCTCGTTCTCGTCCAAGTGACGTGGGCAACCGAACCGAATGGCGCGGCAGCCGCAGCCACGGAGACGGGCGCTGACCAGCCTTCGTCCTCCGAGGCATCTGCCGCCGAATCCAGTCGCGCAGACCTTGATTTTTTTGAAAAGAAGATTCGGCCAGTGCTGGTCGAACGTTGTTATTCCTGTCATTCGGCCGAGGCGCAGGCTGCTGGCAAACTCAAAGGTGGCCTGCTACTTGATACGCGGGTCGCCATGCGGGCAGGTGGTGATAGCGGCCCCGCCGTAACGCCGCACGATATCGATGGCAGCCTGCTGATTGAGTCGTTGCGATACGACGAGAATTCGTACCAGATGCCACCGGATGGCAAACTCGCCGACGACGTCATCGCGAACTTTGAACACTGGATTCAACGGGGGGCGGCAGACCCGCGCGATGGAAAAGGCCGGGCAGAAACTGGGGGCATCGATTGGCAGTCGGCCCGTCAGTTCTGGTCCTTGCAGCCGCCCCGCGCACACGAACCGCCCCGCGTTCGCGACAGCGATTGGTCGCGCACCTCGATTGACAGCTTCATCCTGGCGAAGATCGAAGCGGCGGGCCTGACCCCCGCACCACCTGCGAACCGCAACACCTTGTTGCGACGTGCCTGCTTCGACCTGACCGGCTTGCCACCGACGGTCGAGCAGATCGATCGGTTCCTGGCCGATGACACGCCCGACGCCTACGCCCGATTGATTGATCGACTATTGGATTCGCCGCATTACGGCGAACGCTGGGGACGCCATTGGTTAGACGTAGCCCGCTATTCGGAGGACAACACCAACATGGGCCCGCATAACGGTCCCTATCCTCATGCCTGGCGGTATCGCGACTGGGTCACCCAAGCGCTCAACGACGACGTGCCGTACGACGCGTTTATCATTCGCCAACTGGCCACTGACTTCCTTCCCGAGACAGGCCCGGCAGACCATGCGGCGCTCGGGTTCCAGGGATTGGCGCCTTCGTACCATAAAGAAGTGGCCCTGGCGAAGCTGGTCTTGGAAAACCGCTATGCCGATGAATGGGAAGATCGCGTCGACGCGATCGGCCGCGGCCTGCTGGGCTTGACGCTGGCATGTGCCCGCTGTCACGACCACAAGTACGATCCGATTACCGTCGAAGACTATTATGCATTGGCGGGCGTCTTCGCGTCGTGCCGACAGACAACCCGGCCTGTCATCCCCGCAGACGAGATCGCCAAGACGCAACCGGTTCGCGATCGCGCAGCAGCGTTGGAAAAGGAACTGGCGGAAACGGAAAAACTGGTTAAAGCGTTGCCGACCGAAATTGCCAAGCTGGAAAAAGAACTCCAGCAACATGCAGCCCAAGTCGAAGCGGCCAAGAAAGCGGCAGCCGCCGAGACGGCAACATCCTCATCTGAGTCAGCGACCGCCGCCAGCGACGATGGTGGTGCCCCTGCCGAACCGTGCGATGACGCAGCAGCTAAGGCGCCGGATGCACCGCCGGTCGATTTCGATGCAGACGCCGCCAAGCAACGCCTCGCTGACGCCAAGGCGAAACTCACTCAGGCAAAACAGCAGGTGGCCGCCGCCAAGACCGAGGTTGCCGAGTTGAAAAAGACTCCCGGATTCGAGATCCCGGTCGCCAATGCGTTGACCGAGGAGCAAGTCCGGGTTGAAGAAATCACCAAGGAGAAGATGAAGATCGTCTATTTCGCCGACAAGCCCCGCGACTTGAACGTCTTCATCCGAGGTGACGCCGGACGACTCGGCGAAGTGGTCCCGCGGCGATTCTTGCAGATCCTTGCCGACGCCGATCAACCCTCCCCCCAAGAATTCACGACCGGCAGCGGTCGTCTGGAACTCGCGCGAGCAATCGCGAGTCGAGACAATCCGCTGACCGCTCGAGTCATGGTCAATCGCGTCTGGATGCACCATTTCGGCGTTGGCCTGGTGAGCAGCCCCAGCAACTTCGGGGTAACCGGTTCACCCCCTTCCCACCCGAAACTGCTGGATGCCCTGGCCGTTGCGTTTATGGACAACGGCTGGTCACTCAAGTGGCTGCATCGTGAAATCATGCTTTCGGCAACCTACCGCCTCGATTCCAACAGCGCCAATTCGCCGACACAGCAGGCGGCCGACCAAGACAACCGCCTGCTCTCGCACTTTCACCGTCGGCGCTTGGACGCCGAGTCGTTTCGCGATGCGGCACTGGCAGTGAGCGGCCGGTTGGATCTGACGCCCGGCGGCCCGTCAGGTGACGCTGACAGCCCGGACTTTCAACGCCGCACCTGTTATTCCATCGTCTCGCGGCACAAGCTCAGCGATACGCTACAGGCCTTCGACTTTCCAGATCCGGCGATTCACTGTGCCGACCGTGCCCAGACAACCACACCGCTGCAACAGATGTTCGTCTTAAATTCACCGTTCATGCAGAAGACAGCGGAGTCGCTGGCCACGCGCATCCAGGACGAAGGTGGAAGCGAAACTGAGGCACGCGTTGATTTTGCACATCGCCTCCTGTTTGGTCGGTCCGCCACCCCCGCAGAACTGGCGATTGGCAACGAGTATTTGGCATTGGCCGCTGCAGAACCGGTGAGGTGGGTACGTTACGCGCACGCGCTGCTGGGCAGCAATGAATTCATGTATGTCGATTGATGGGAAACTTGTCATGAACGACTCTCCGATTTCTCGCCGTCAGATGTTGCGGCACGTAGGGGGCGGCTTCGGCCTGCTGGGCCTGACCGGCGCGATGCAGTCGAGTGGCTTGTTGGCCGATGGCCGGACCACCATCGGCGCCGAGAATGGCCCCGTCGGCAGCGCTGTTACCAACACGCTTGCACCTCACTTCGCTCCGCAGGCAAAACGTGTCATCTTCCTGTTCATGAGCGGCGGACCGTCGCAGGTTGATACCTTTGATCCCAAGCCGCTGTTAAAGAAACTTGAGGGCCAGCGGCCCGAAGGTGCCGATATTCGTACGGCGTCCAAGACGGCGGGACTCTTGCCGTCGACCGTGAAGTTCATTCCGCGGGGTGAGGCGGGAATCCCCGTCTCGGAACACTTGCAACGTTTGGCCGACCATGTCGATCAGATGGCCATCGTCCGCTCGATGCACACCGACTTCCCCAACCACGCGCCGGCGCTGTGCATGATGAACTTGGGCGTCTTGACGCCGACGCGTCCCAGCCTCGGTGCCTGGACGTCGTACGGCCTGGGGTCAGAAAACGAAAACTTGCCCAGCTACGTCGCCCTTTGTCCAGGCAAGCCGGTGGTGGGCCCGAAACTCTGGGGCGCCGCATTTCTGCCCGGACGTCATCAGGCGACGCATATCAACCATTCCGATATGACACCCGCCAAGATGATCCCGCATCTAAAGAACAAGTTTCTGTCCGCCGATGCCCAACGCGGTCAACTGGACTTGATCAAGCGGATGAACCGCGAGCATCTCTCGGCGCGGCCAGGCGACAACGCGTTGGAAACGCGCATTCGTTCGATGGAACTAGCCTTCCGCATGCAATTCGAAGCGCTCGATACATTTGACATCACTCAAGAAACCCAAGACACACGTGACGCGTACGGCAACAGCCAATTCTCCAAGGCTTGCCTGCTGGCGCGCCGCCTCAGCGAACGCGGGGTTCGCTTCGTACAGCTGTTTTACGGCAACCGCCAGCCATGGGACACGCACAGCAAGCACACGGCAGGAAACGAGCGACTGTGCAAGGATATCGACCGCCCCGTGGCGCAGTTGCTGACCGATCTTAAACAGCGGGGACTGCTGGATGAAACGCTGGTCGTCTGGGGCGGCGAATTTGGTCGGACCCCCACGTCCCAGAACGGCGACGGCCGCGATCACAACCCGTACGGCTTCTGTATGTGGCTCGCCGGCGGCGGTATTAAGGGCGGCACCGTGCATGGTGCGTCAGACGAGTTTGGCTTCACCGCCGTTGAAGATAAGGTACACGTGCACGATCTGCACGCGACCATTCTTCATCTGATGGGATTGGATCACGAGCGGCTGACGTACCCATACAGCGGCCGCAATTTCCGCTTGACGGATGTCGCCGGACGCGTCGTGCAGAACATCATCGCGTAAACCGCCGGATCACAACTCGGGCCGGAACGTGCCCCACAGGCTGGACTGGCCCCCGCCTCGTTGAACAGCGCCGCGTTTGGCGTTGGGTCGATTCGTGAAGGCGCCAGGCAAAAGCATTGGGGGCAGCCCCCAAGAATGCCTCTAAATGGCCGAGTGCGATTCAGCAGCGCACACTCCGTCAGCGGGACAGGCACCTCTTTCGCCGAAAGGCCGTTTTTCCGTAGTTGGATCTAATGGGCGGCGAAAAACGAGCCGGTCCCGGATTGTCGCCGAATTGCACTCGGTCATTTAGGCCTGCCCAATCCATTGATGGCTCTTCTGCTGACGGAATCCCTGCACGCGAATGTTGCCCGCGGCAGAGATCTCCAGCGTCGAATACCCGTTTTTTTCGGGGCCCGAGCCTTCGACCATGGCAACCAGCGTGCAATAGTGAATGCCGTTAATTTCCCGGTAGTCGTTCTTGTGGCTGTGCCCCTGAAACACTGCCCTGACATTCCCGGCGGTCTCCAGGATCGACCGAATTTCACCGGCATTCTTCACGCCGTAGGGGCTGCCGACGTCGAGCCGTTGATGGGCAAAGACCACCGTGTTGTTGGCATTGTCCGCGAGGTCTTCGCGCAGCCAGGCAACTTCGGCGGCCGGGATGTTGGGATCGGTCCAAGCGAAGTTCTTTCGCCCGTATGGTTCGCCATCGCTGCGAAAACACGAATCCAACACAATGAAGTGCACACCGGCCACATCGAACGAATAGTAAGACTTGGGCTGCTGAACGCTCGTTAGGAACTCGTCCTTGGTCAGCGAGTAAACGCAGTGGTTGCCAAGCACATAATGCTTGTCGCCGGGCAACTTGGTGAATGCCGCGGTCACCGTCCGTAGAAAGTCTTGTTCGGTTTCAACATCATCCGCCGCGTCAATCAAGTCGCCCATTTCAACCACAAACTGTGGTTTCCACGCAGCGAATTCTTGGGTGGCTTCTGCCAGCTTGTCCAAGGTCTCGCGATAATGACGCGAGCCTGCCGGCGGTTTATCCGCATAATGGAGATCGGTCACCATCGCGCCTCGGACAACGCGTTCCGCCAACGGGTCGTCAGCCAGCATCAACTGCCGGTCAGCGCGGGTCAAGGCTGCACCGGTCAATAACAGGGCTCCGTTTCGGAGCAGCGCGCGGCGTCCCAGTTGCGTTGATGTCGTTGACATGCCGTGGTTCCTGGACGTTGAGTTTCGAATTGCGGGCGGCTGGCCCCCGGGCTGGATCGCTATGTTACCATAGGACCCATGACAGTGCCTTGTGCTACGACAGCTCCGACGAGAAAGCGGACGAACATGCATCCCATTTCGACTTCCATTCGACGCGTACAACGATCCTGGGTACCACTCGCCTTCGCAGTGTTTCTGGCCGGCGTGTGGCAACCAACACTTGGGACGGCGTGGGCCCAGATTGCGGCAGAACCGTCGCTACGCCTGACGTTGCCCAGCGAAATCTATGCCGTCGAGGGCATCGAAACCGGGATCTACTTCGACAATGTCGTGCTCACAAAAACGCCCGGAACCTATCGGTTTCAGGTCGATTGCCAACTCGGCACCGTGACACCGCGTCGCTGGGCCCTGACACCAACCGCTGCCGATCTGGGAGACCATGCAGTAACGCTTTCGGTAACCGATTCGGCTGGCAAGGCTTTAGCAACTGCTGAGACGACGCTCACGGTCCTGCCCGCTCAACAGGGTAGCGGACAGCGTTTTCGTTTATTGGTAGTCGGCGATAGCTTGACGCATGCGAGCGCGTACCCCAATGAGATCGCCCGGCAGTTTGCCGCGGCGGAAAATCCGACCTGCCAGATGCTGGGAACCCACCGGCCGGCGTCCGCCATGCCTGGCGTCGCACACGAAGGCTATGGCGGCTGGACGTGGCAGCGGTTCGTATCCCACTATGAACCGGAGCCCGACGGTACGCATCGCAAGCGGAGCAGCCCGTTTGTGTTTCTCGATGCGGAGGGCAAGCCGACACTGAATGTCACCCGCTACATGGAAGAAGCGTGTGACGGCATTCCACCCGACGTTGTCGTTTTCATGCTGGGAATCAATGATTGCTTTAGCGCCGATCCCGACTCGCTCGAGGCCACGGATCAGCGCATCGACCAGATGTTTTCACATGCTGACCGATTGATCTCCGCATTTCGGCACGCCGCTCCCCAGGCCAAACTAGGTATTTGTTTGACGACGCCCCCCAATGCACGCCAGGCCGCGTTTGAAGCAAACTATAAAGATCGCTACAGCCGTTGGGGCTGGAAGCGAATTCAACATCGCCTGGTCGAACGCCAGTTGGAGCGTTTCGGTTCGGACAAGGACCAGCAGCTTTTTATTGTGCCGACGCAGTTGTACTTGGACCCGATCGATGGCTACCCCGCCAACAACGGCGTGCATCCCAATGCGATGGGTTACCAGCAGATCGGTCGCACCATTGCGGCCTCGCTGAAGGCAGTTCTCGCCACGGACGATTCCGTGCCGAAAGGTCAATAACGCATGCGACGATTCGCAGCCGCCAGTCTTCCGCCGGCCTTGATCAGCTGCCCGGCGGCCTGGTTTAAAGATTTACCGCCCCGCGCGGCGCGATCGGTGCACCTCGAAGACCATGCTCCCGTGGAGGGCGTTCGTCACGACAGTCAGGGTTCGCAGCACCGGGGTTCGCAGCACCGGGGTTCGCAGCACCGGGGTTCGCAGCACCTTGGGGTCGCGAGCTCCCGTAATGATAGGGCCAAGCCAACCGACACCAGTCAATAGAAATAAGGGGTCAACAACGATGTCAGGCAACAACGTTTCACGACGCGGGTTTCTGGAGACGACCGCGGCAGGCGCCGGCGCGGCCATGGGAACAACGGCCTTA
The DNA here is from genome assembly GCA_030432015.1 of bacterium. Taxonomy (GTDB): domain Bacteria; phylum Planctomycetota; class Planctomycetia; order Pirellulales; family Pirellulaceae; genus ARS98. Next base: position 1,678 of record JAUIHJ010000154.1, on the reverse strand, counting down.
GCCACCAAGGCAGCCGCGGCCGCAGCGGGTCAACGGTTGCGAATCGGATTCATCGGCCCGGGTCGCCGTGGCTTTGGCGCCCACGTCAAGTCCCTGGTGGCGCTCCGCAAACAGGGCATCAAAATCGACCTGGTTGCCGTGAATGATGTCTACACGGTTCATCGCGATCGGGCAGCCGCCTACATCAAGACCGAAACCGGCGTCACACCCAAGATTTATCACGACTATCGCGAGATGCTGCAGGACGACAGCGTCGACGCCGTTTGCATCGCCACGCCGGACCACTGGCACGCTCGGCAGACGATCGATGCACTCGACGCAAAGAAACACGTCTACTGCGAAAAGCCGATGACGCACACGATCGACGAATCCCAACAGGTGATCGACGCCTGGCGACGATCGGGGAGGGTCATGCAGGTCGGTGTGCAGTCGTCGAGTTCTCCGGTCTGGGATCTGGCGCGCGAGATGATCAACGCGGGTCGCCTGGGCAAAGTCGTACAGTTTCAGACCGAGTTCTACCGCAACGGAAGTCTCGGCATGTCGCGCCATAACGTCATTACCAAGGAGATGACCCCCAAGACCGTCGACTGGAAACGGTGGCTTGGTGTTGAGGAAGGGTTGGCGCCGGAAATGGTGTTCGATCGCGCCGTCTTCGGGCAATGGCGTTGCTATTGGCCGTTTGGCTACGGCATGTTCTCCGACCTGTTCGTGCATCGCATCACGGGGATGCTGAAGGCAACCGGACTTCGCTATCCCGGCCGCGTCGTGGGCGGCGGAGGCATCTTCATGGAATACGATGATCGCGAAGTGACCGACGTGGCCTCTTTAATCGCGGATTTCCATGAGGGCGTGCAGGGTGTCGTGAGCAGCACGATGGTCGCGGAGGGCTTTAAACTGGACCACGTCATCCGCGGCCACCATGGCTCGCTGATGTTTCACAAGCCGGCCTACCTCACCGGTCCCACCGCCTCATTGGAGTTTGTACCCGAACGACCACAGGTCACACACGACAGCAAGCTCAAGCCGGAAGTCGTTGAGGCCACCGCGACGCACAAGTTTGATCTGGCACACTTCGCAAACTTCATCGAGGCGATCGAAGATGGTCAGCCGCAGGCCGTCAATAACGACCCAGTCCTCGGCGCCGCGGCGGTCATGATGGTGAATCTGGCGGTCCGCAGTTATCGCGAAGGAAAAGTCTTTCATGTTGATCGCGAGGGAACCGTCAGCGATGGAGATCCTAGCTGGGCCGCAGGCTGGGAAGCGATGTCGCGCGCGAAAGCGCCCGCGCGACACGTCCCTGGCTGGCAGGCAGGCAACCAGGGGAGCACGTTTAGCGCGCCCGACTACCAGAAACTCGCCGGCCCCTGGACGGACGGCCACGACCCGGCCAGCTAAGCTTCGCGGAGAAAGGGGCCCATGAACAAGGCCTTTGTCAAAGAATCGGAAGACCCCGGCGATCGTTGCCCGGCCTGCGGCGGCATCGGCAATACGGTCCAACAGGTCACGCTCCGCGCCCATCTGGCGGACCATGATCGCGCCAGCCTGGCAGAAACTGCATTCTTCTGCCCATTTCCAACCTGCCGCGTCGCCTATTTTGATCAGTTCGAACAATCGGTGACCGTCGAGCAGCTGGCAGCACCACTCTATCCCAAAGACCCTGATGCGCCGATCTGCCCCT
>JAUIHJ010000153.1 GCA_030432015.1 bacterium | reverse complement strand
CTGCCACTGTGAGCAAACCGGCAGTCCTCGATGCGGCAACCCTCCGTTCCTCGCAGCCGAACCAGGGCATTGGCTTTGTCATACATGTCCCAGTCGTGCTGCAGTCCGGCATCATCGGCGGCCAACTGGTAGCGCTCGCCGTGCATGAACGTCAGACCTCGAAAGCACAGATTCCGGACGGGCGTGTCCTGCGGCCCTTCCTTGTCAATAACGCCTTCGATGCGAATGAGCTCGATCAGCCCTGGCGCCCGCACTGACGAGTCGCTCCGTGGCCAGAGATAGAGCTTGCCCTCCTTCGTATCCAACACCCACTCGCCCGGTTCATCCAGTCCGTCCAAGGTATTCTCAACCCAGCACGATTCGGTCTCCTTTAGGAAGTGGAGTCCGTTCATGGCATAGGTTGCGTCGATCGAGGTGCGAGCGATCTGCCTTTGCACGTCGACCGACTGAAGTGGCAGGATATTCACAATCCACGCATGGTGCGGTCGAACCACGATTTCCACATCATCGACATTCGGCCAGTGCCTCAGTCGGCCGGCTGGAAAGTGAATCCTGTTGCGACTGCCATTGTCCAGTGGAATGAAGCCCTTCGACCGGGCTCGCGGCAGCAGCCCATCGGCATCGAAGAGTGCATAGAAACGGCCGGTCACATCCGCCACCTGCACCTTGCCGATGGCTTTCTGCGACAGTCCCGGCGGTGGATCGGCTAATGCTTTCCACTCGGTCACCTCACGACCAGAACTAAAGACGGGAGTCTCACCGGGATAAGCAGCATAGGTGACGGTGGCGTCACCACGTCCCGAATCCGACGGGCCAAACACAACTGTCTTTGTGAGCTCGTAAGTTCCTCCCCGTATTAGAACCAGGACGTCTCGTGAGCGGCTCTTGGTTAATGCTCGCACGGCATCCCGCGCGCGTTCAAGCGTCGCAAACGGTCCATTGGTGCGCCGACCATCTGGCTCGGGTAGCGTCCCCGACCACGTGTCGGCACCGTTCGGCGACACATAGAAGTCAGCGTTCGGCTCCTCGGCCCAACATAACCCGGTCGCCAGCATTTCGCTGGCGAAGAGGAGCGTAATCATCAGTCGAGAAAAACAGTCCTTGGTCATCAAAATCCCTTTGGCCGGATTACCTGGACGTCCGCGGCGCGTTCAGCCATGCAGTGAGCTGAGCATGCAACGAAGCGACCAGATCAGGATGGTCCGCGACGACGTTTCGCTTCTCGTTTGGGTCGGAATCGACGTCAAATAACTCCACGGGCTTTCCGTCGAGCGCAAGCATCTTCCACTTGCCTCGCATGGCGACTTCGGTCGCGTACGGTTTGGGTTTTGGATCGTGGCGTTGAAGATTTTTGTACAGGTCGAGCTGCCAGAACACAGTCCCCCGCGTTTTTTCGTCTGGCGGGGCGCCACCCTTCCAGTGCGGCAATAGGCTCAAGCCGTCAATGGGTAGATCGCTCGACAATTCCACTCCCGCCACTTCGCAGAATGTGGGCAGCAGATCGTTTGTGTGGCCAAACGCCTCCGATGTCTGGCCAGCCGGAATCGCGGCTGGCCAACGAACGAGCATCGGGACGCGAATGCCGCCGTCGTGCAAATCGGTCTTGCCACCTCTCAAGTCGTGGATGAAGCCTTCGTAGGCCGCACCATTGTCGCTTGTGAATAGGATCAGTGTGTTGTCTGCGATCTCCAGTTCGTCGAGCTTCTTGAGGATCTCGCCAACTTTGGCGTCCATATGTTGCACCATCGACCGGAAGCGGTGCTGATCGTCGCTGATATCATCTGCGGCGGTATCGGACCAATGCGGCTCTGGAGCCGGCTCATAGGGCTTGTGCGGTACGAGCCACCACAAATTGATAAAGAAGGGCTTCTCTTCGGCTGAAAACTCCTCGATCAACTCGATCGCAAAGTCGCCATTGATATCGGTGAAGTGCCTGGGATAGTACGCATCATCGTCGCCGACCCGTTGATCGTTACGAAGGAGGACCGTTCCACCCTGCCGGAAAAGTGTTCGCTCACGGCCCATCCGACCGCGAAGTGGCTGCTGCTCAACTTGCGTCTGATAATAGTCAAACCCGTGCTGACGGGGGCCGGGCTGGTTCCTCAGTCGCTGGCCCGTGCTGTCTACATGCAGGCCGCCCAGATGCCACTTGCCCACATGCGCTGTACGGTATCCCGCATCCTTCAAGAGTTCAGCCACCGTCGTCGCTGCCTCGGGCAGCCATGCGCTGCGATCGTTGAAGTGTCTCGTGATGTTGAACCGCAGGGGATAACGACCGGTCAACACGGAAGCTCGTGTCGGAGAACAGACGGCCGAGCCGGCGTAGAATCGAAGGCCCTTCATCCCCTCCTTCGCAAGTCGATCAAGGTGAGGTGTCTTGACTGCGGGACTTCCAAAGCAGGAAAGATCGCCATAGCCGAGATCGTCGGCGAGCAGCATGATGATGTTAGGGCGATCGCCCGCCTGGGCATCGCGGCTGTCCGCCATCAGGGCAAAGGTGACACAGGCAACGGACAAAAAATAAATGACGTGTTTCATGGTCGGTGCCTCCGATAAGCGATGAGTCTTGGGAATGGCCGGCGCGATCTGCGGAGTCACTTACGGGATTGCATCAACTTTCGCTGCCGCACAAGAGGAGATGGGACAGCGGGCCGGCAAGCACACGGGTCATTTGGAATTCCCGCATGATTGATCGGACCAATTAGTCACTCTCGAGTTTCAGTTTTCCAACTTGAACGGCAGCACCCATGTTGGCAATGCCCGGACCGAAGTAGTTTTTTCCAAACGGCAGGATCATCGGTTCTTCCCAGGGACGATAAGGGACCATGGCCGCGATTTGGTCGATCCGCTTCATGATATCGTCCGTCAAGGGGCCTTTGGCTGCCGCCGCAACGCTGGCCTCCAAATGTTCGGCGGTCTTGCAACCGATGGGAATCGTTGAAACCGCCGGATGCGATAACACGAATCGCAAGCACATCTCGAACGCAGGCATTCCAGCCTGGTCAAGCAGTTCATAGTAAGCAAGCAGTTGCTGCCGCCGCGCTGCCGACAACCAAGGTGGTTGCACGCGAACTTCATCATCCGCGCGCCGAGTCAAGAAGCCCTGGCCAAAGGCTGAGCCGAGCACGATGCCCATATCGTGCTGGATCGCCGCCGGTATCACGGACTCGGCCGCCTCGCGAAAGAGCACGTTGTAATTGAATGCCGTTAGCACGACGTCGAATCGATCACTGGCGATCAGCGAAGTCAATTCGGTGACCGTTGTTCCGGCCAGTCCGGTGTAGCGAATCTTCCCGGCAGCCTTGAGTTCATCCATCAGTTCCAATACCGGTCCCGCCAGCGGATCGTAGCTTGTCCACCATGGGTACTGCCCGGGCCGATCTGGCTCGTGAACCATCAGAATGTCGATGTGATCGCGTTGGAGCAGCCGGAGGCTTTCATCGATCGAGTGCCGCAGTCCCTGCCTGTCCTGTGGATTGAACGGCTGGGGCCGCCCCCCCAGTTTCGTCGTCACGATCAATGGCGAATCGACTCCAGCGATCGCCTCGCCAACGGTTTTTTCACTGTCGGCGTAAGCGGGCGCGGTGTCAATTGCATTGACTCCAAGCTCGAGTGCCTGGCGCACGATGCGCTGTGTCTCTGCAATACCGCCGGCAAGTGACGACGTATAAAGTCCTCCAATCGAAAGGACACTGATCTCAAGATCGGTGCGACCGAGCCCACGTGTTTCCATTCGTTGTTGCCTTTGTGCGTTGCTCGCTTCAATTCCATCGCTGAGGAGTCGGCCGACGACGAGCGACCGACCGCAATTTAATTGCAACACATCGTGTCAGCCGACGATGTCGTGAATCACGTGACCATGAACATCGGTTAGACGCATGTCACGACCGCTGAAGCGGAATGTCGAACGCGTGTGATCCACGCCCATCAAATGCAACATGGTCGCATGCAGGTCGTGCATCTCGGCCCGGTTCTCGATGGCCTTGTAACCCCACTCGTCGGTGGCGCCGTAAATCATGCCAGGCCTGACGCCGCCGCCAGCCAGCCAGACCGTGAATCCAAACTGGTTGTGATCGCGTCCATTTGTACCTTGAGCGAACGGAGTGCGCCCGAACTCTCCCGCCCAGACGACGAGCGTGTCATCCAGCATGCCTCGCTGTCTCAGATCTTTGAGCAGTGCCGCAATGGGCTGGTCCACAGCGCGGGCGTTGTTTTCATGGCCGTTCTTCAAATTCGAGTGCTGATCCCACCGATCTCCGCCGACCTTCGGGCAGGTCAGTTCAATAAAACGGACTCCTTGCTCCAGCATGCGTCGCGCGATCAGACACTGGGCGGCGTAAGTGCGCGTCGGCTCGTACTTCGACTCCATGCCGTACATCGCTTGAACATGAGCCGGCTCCTCGGACAGCGACATGACTTCGGGAACGGCCATCTGCATTGCGTAGGCAAGCTCGTAGTTTTGAATCGCGGATTCCAGACTGTCGTGCTTTCCAAACTGGGTGGCGGCCAGACCGTCCAGCTGACGGATGAAATCAAGCTTGTCGCGTTGTTCCTGCGGAGTCGCTTCGGCCGGCGTAATATTTGCCACGCCGGTGCCAGACGGCTTAAAGACAGACCCCTGATAGCTTGCCGGGAGAAACCCGCTGCCGAAACAATCGAGCCCGCCGGGGGGAATCAAACCGCCGTTGAGAACCACAAAGCCCGGCAGGTTCTGGCATTCGCTTCCAAGTCCATAGTTGACCCAAGCCCCCATGCTCGGACGTCCCTGCAACCCGCTGCCGGTATGCAGGAAGTAGTTCGCAAATGTGTGTTCGGGAAAACCGGAAGTCATCGAACGCACGACAGCCAACTCGTCAACGCAGGCCGCCACGTGCGGAAACAGTTCGCTGACGGGGATGCCGGAGTCGCCATGCTGCTTGAATTTCCAGGGACTGGCCAGAACCGTGCCGTTGTTATTGAACTGAGTCGGCTCGACATTGAAGAGCTGGCTGGGATCCTTGCCATTGTGTTTATCCAGCATCGGCTTGGGATCGAATGTATCGACCTGGGATGGCCCTCCGTCCATATAGAGAAAAATGACGTTCTTCGCGCGAACTTCATGGTGCGGCCCGTGGCCTGCCTGACCAGGCCCAGATTGCGAACTCTCGTTGCGTGCAAACGCGGGATCAGTTCGCAGTCCGGCCAGAGCAATTGCACCGAAGCCACCCGCGCATTTGGCGAGCATCTCGCGGCGTGTGGTGGGCCGCGGTTGATAACGCCGACATGGATAGGTGTCGTGATTGTTCATCGGAGGAATATAAACTCTTTCGTATTCACTAAGACGTGCGCGAAACTTGCCCAGAGCGCAGGGTCGTCCGTCGCGACGTTTCGTTTCGAGGCTTGCGCCGCAAGAAAGGCAACCGCTGCCTCGCTTTCCTGCCTGGTTGGAAAGCGTCCGAATCCGGCGAGGTACATCCACTCGATTCGCTCGGTCATGGCATTTTCGCCGGGACCAGCGACACTTCGTAATGCTCGCTCGCCCCACTCTCGTGACAACGCCGCCACCAGCGGATCGTTCAAGAGAATCAGTGCCTGAGCAGGCACGTTGGACACATTCCGCCGTCCCATCGAGCTAAAGGGGACTGGCGTGTCGAATGTCAGCATGAAGGGCGAGAGAAAGTTGCGGCGCACCGCGATGTAAATGGAACGCCGCCCGTTGCCGTCGAGCGGCCCGCTCTTGCCCGGCCGACCTCGACCATCCATAAATGACGTCAGATGGATCGGTACGGGCGGGCCGAAAGGTGTTCGATCAAGACGTCCTGACAACTCCAGCAGCGCATCGCGAATCACTTCGCCCTGCAGTCGACGCGGCGGGCAATGATGCCAGAGCAGGTTCTTGGGATCGGCCTCCAATGCGCCGGGACCGGCATGGCTCGACTGCTGATAGGTCCGTGAAAGCACAATGTACTTGATCATCCGCTTGATGCTGCGACCCTCCGCGAGGAAGCGGGTTGCCAGGTGATCGAGCAGTTCCGGATGCGTCGGCCGCTGGCCAAGAAATCCCAAGTCGTCGACTGTCGGAACAATGCCGCGGCCCATCAGGTGGTGCCAGATCCGATTGACAATGACGCGACACGTCAGCGGATTGGCCGGATCATTGATGTGCTCAGCGAGTTCCAGACGGCCGCTTCCTTGGCGTATCGAAATCGGCGCGTCGCCGGAGATCGCTGTCAGGAAATGTCGCGGCTCAACTTCACCCGGTTTCGAGGAATTACCGCGAATCAGAATCCGATCGTCTTCCCCCATACCGTCCAGCATCGCCAAAGCAACTCGCGACGTACGGACGATTTGCGACGCAAGCTGCTGGCGTTCCAACCGCCATGCTCGGACCATTCGGTGTGTCGTCGCAGCAGCATCCGAATTCTCCGCGGCGCTTACGGCAGTGTCGGCCCGAGCGGTCGCTTGAGCAAGATTCGTCTTAAAGACGATGTGATCGATTCCGATGTTGCCCCAGCCCGCCGTGTGATTGTCGACGACCTGAAGATGCGCCGTCTTTCCGGCAAACGGCCGTACGTTCCAAGTGGTGAGCGACATCTGATTATTGGACTTGCCAGTGGCCGACAGTACGGTCTTGCCGTCGACTCTCAGATTGACGCATGTCCTCCCTGTGTGGCTTCCGCCACCGACGAGAAACTCAATGGTGTCAAAGTCGATGGTGAACTCGGATGATGTCAATGTCCCTGTCAGGCTGTCACCTTTACGAACGCCTCCGTCCGGGCGAATGTTGTGAGAATTGACGAAGTATTTTCCGCGTCCGTTAATCCGGCCCTGATAAGGCGCGATCGTTTCCAGGGTCTGCGGCATCGTTCCGAATGCTTCGCCGGTGACCGTCCAGGTGTCGTAGGTTCCTGATTCGAAATCTGCGAAAATGCGCGATTCCGATTCAACGTCACTTCCGCTGTTCAAGATGGCTTCGGCCGCCTTGGCATAGTCTTCGAACTGCCTTTCCGACTCAGCCAGCCGCCGGTCGAGATCCGCGAGTCCCTCAGCGTCAAGTCCTTGCGTCACAAGCCGGACGGACAACTGTTCGTGGATTGCGGGGACGAACTCCAGATGTAGCCGATGACCGATGTACCGGTCCAAATTCAGCCTCACCCAGCGCTGCCCGGCTTTGACCGGAACAATCGTCTCTTGATGAAGGGGGCCGGCTACAAGCCGATGGGAGTCGACGCACGCGACGATGGTGCCGACGCCGCTGACAAGGCAGTGCACCTGGCCGTTCTTCAATTCAAATGTTGGCGACCGAAGCGTTCGTCCGCTGGTGGGAAGTTTCGCCATTGCGCCCCGGTTCTGGACCGTACCTTCCGTCGTCGACGTTAGCCCGGTCCAGATGGCATCGCTAACGGCCGCACCAAACGTGGCAACCTTCACCGAACCTGAATCCGCTGACAGATACGCGCGCCCCTGGCGTCGGGGAGACGGCCCGAAGATGAAACCATCCTGCAAGAATTGGCTCGGCGGAAGATTGGCGTAGTTGATCACAATCGCAGGGTCGTTGATGTGGTTCCCTTGATCCGGCAGGCGGACCCCCTGGCGATCCAACAGCGCCACGAGTTGCCGCTGATATTTGTCATCAACGCCAGCCAACCGCTCGGCAACACGTCGATTCTGTTCCATCGATTCGAAGCGAACCTGCCGATAATCACTGCTTTGGAGAAAACCGGAAAGTGAGTAGTAATCGGCGGTCGAAATGGCGTCGAACTTGTGGTCATGACACCGAGCGCATGCAACGGTTACCCCCAGGAATGTCTTCGACATCACGTCGAGCATATTGTCGAAACGATCCGCTTCGTCTTTACGGATATCCACCGGTGAATGGACCCATTCGCCCAGAAACCAGAAGCCGGTGCCAAGGACGGATTCGTTGAACTTTTTTGTTGGATGCAGACGCGGCTGGGGGAGCAGGTCACCCGCAATGTGCTCGCGGACAAACTGGTCGTACGGCAAATCGGCGTTGAACGCGCGAATCACATAGTCGCGATAGTGAAAAGCATTTGGCGTGTCGTTGTCGAACTCGTGACCGCGCGACTCGGCATATCGTACGAGGTCGAGCCAATGGCGTCCCCAGCGTTCACCAAAATGGGGTGACTGTAAGAGCCTGTCGACGACCCTCTCAATCGCCTCGCGCTTTAAGCCGTCCGCACTGGCTGCGGGCCCTGGCGGACTCGAATCGGATGAACCCACGGCATGCGGCCGTGCCTCACAGTCAGCGAGAAAGCCTGCCACTTCCTCGGGTGTCGGTGGCAATCCAAGCAGGTCGAAGTAAAGTCGGCGAAGTATGGCAGACCGTTCAGCATCACGTGCCGGCTTCAGGCCAGCTCCTTCGAGGCGGGCGAGGATGTGGAGATCAATCTCATTTCGTGGCCAGGTCGTATCATTGACCTGGGGAGCCTCCCGGTTTGCGATCGGTTGCCAGACCCAAAATTCAGATTTGCGTTTCTCCAAATCAAACACCTTCTCACTCGTAGCAACCGTCGGTGCGGCCTCGTCCGGCCACGGTGCCCCCATGTTGACCCAACGCTCGAGTGTCGCGACGTCCTTGTCCGGCATCTTGCCCTTGGGAGGCATCTCATAAGATTCATACCGAACGGCTTCGATCAACAAACTACCGTCCGCATCTCCCGGAACGATCGCTGGTCCCGAATCCCCGCCGGTGAGCTGTGCGGTTCGGCTGTCGAGCAGCAAACTCGCCTCAATCCGCTTCGCATTGATGCTGTGGCATTGGTAGCAGTGCGTCACCAGTAGCGGCCGCACTTGCTTCTCAAAAAATTCCAGACCTTCTGCTCGCGACAAATGTTCGTCGGCGCACGCTCGCGCATTCCCCATTTCAGAGAATGGCATCAGAACGCAACATAGGAACAGCAAAACTTCTGACCGCATGAGAATCCAACCAAACGAACTGCGACGTGAAAGACCGTGGCAAGAAAGCTACAATGTCAAGCAATTATGCTCGATTGACGTCAAATGTCGAGTATGATCTGCGACATGCGACAAACGATTTGCGACACGTCCATCAAGCCTCGGCATGCCAGCCAAAGTCAAAAGCCGCCGAAAAGTCGCCTTACTCGTCGAAACGTCCCGGTCTTACGGGCGCGGCGTCCTGCGTGGCATTGCAGACTTTGCCCGAACTCGCAGCAACTGGTCACTGCTGCATCAGGAAATGACGATTGACGTTCTCCTGCCCGAGTGGATGCGCGAGGCCAGAATTGACGGAGTGATTGCCCGCGTCGATCAACGCACGATCGATCCGCTGCGACAACTGGGGGTTCCCTGTGTCGACGTCCGCTGTAGCGAAAGGTTTCCCGGCATCCCGCAATTGGAAACGGATGACCGCAGGGTCGCTCAACTTGCTTTTGAACACCTTTGGGATCGAGGGTTTCGTCGTTTTGCCTATTGTGGCTTCAAGTACGCTCACTACTCTGAATCACGCCTCCGCTACTTTCGCGACGCAGTCAATCGTGCTGGATGTCCTTTGTCAGTTTACGAGACGCGTGGGCAGCGGGATGCGCCGATTACACGCGTCGAGGAATCCGGGGTCGCCGACGCGTCAGCGTTATCCGCCTGGCTTACCTCGCTGACACCACCGACCGGGATGTTTGTCTGCAACGACATTCGCGGGCAACAGGTCCTCAACGCGTGTAGTGGGCTTGGGCTTGCCGTTCCCGACGATCTCGGAGTCATTGGGGTCGATGACGATGATGCGGTCTGTCCTTTGAGCAACCCTCCATTGTCCAGCGTTCGTCCCAATGCGGAACGTGTGGGTTACCGGGCTGCAGAAATTCTCGACGCGATGATCAACGGTGATCTGACACAAGACGCAGTTGAGTTCATCCCTCCCATCGAGGTTGTCCAGCGCATGTCGACCCACGTGATCGCCGTTGATGATCGTGAAGTCGCGCGTGTCTGCCGATTTATCCGTGAACACGCCTGCGACGGTATCGACGCGCATGACGTCGCTGAATTCACATCCCTATCACGCCGCCAACTCGAACGCCGATTTCGGAGCGAATTAAATCACACGCTTCACGAAGAGATCACGGCCGTTCAAATCGATCGCGTCAAGCAGTTGCTACGAGAAAGCGAGATGACACTTGAGCAAATTGCACCACTTGCTGGATACAACCACAAAGAACGACTGGGGGCCGTGTTCAAACGCGTTTGTGGCGAAACTCCCGGAGCATATCGGCGGAGAATCATTTCCGGGCAAGCATAAGCTAACACCGACGGGAACTGCTTCGAGCCGCTGCGGCCGTTGCCGGCGAGCGACCTCGCTGATGTGACCTACGCCATGGCCAGCCGGATTCACCCATCCTTCGCTCGCGTCGCCGTCGACCACATCATCCCAGCAATTCCCGTATGACATGCCCGTGCACATCGGTGAGACGTCGTTCGATGCCGTTGTGATAAAATGTCAGTCGCGTGTGATCAACACCCAACAGGTGCAGAGCCGTCGCGTGCAGGTCGTAGCTGTACGTCGGATTCTCGACGGCCTGGTAACCGAGTTCATCGGTCGCGCCATAACCGATCCCGCCCTTGATACCGCCGCCGGCAAGCCATGCCGTGAAAGCGCCTGCGTTGTGATCGCGACCTTTTGCCGCTCCGCCCTGAGCGGCTGGCTGGCGACCAAACTCCGTCGTACAGATGACCAGGGTGTCGTCGAGCATTCCCTGTTGCTTCAAATCTTTGAGCAGCGCCGATGCGCCGGCGTCAAGCACGGCTCCCCAATAGCCGTGGTCGCGAGGCAGATCCTCGTGGCTATCCCAGTTCGGCCGAATCTTCTTGGCCGTCGTGTTTTCTGCTCCACAGTAGATTTGGACGAAACGGACACCGCGCTGCGCAAGTCGCCTTGCCAGTAAACACTGCCGGCCGAACGGACCGATTTCGGCGTGATCAATGTTGTAGCGTTGCGTTGTCTCGGTCGTCTCCTGGCTCAGGTCCGTCACCTCCGGAGCACTGAGTTGCAACCGGGCCGCCATTTCATACGCCTTGATCCGGGCGTCGAGTTCACTGTTGCCGCGACGCGTTTCCCGGTGCAGACGGTTGAGTTTCTGCAGAAAGTCCAACCCAGCCTGGTCCGACGCCGGCGTGACTTCAGGCATATCCCCGGGTGGGAAAAGGTCAGCGATTGGTTGGTTCGGATTCGTTGTATCGAGCGTCGTCGCCTGATGTTCGGCGGGCAGAAAGCCGGCTCCCCAGTTGATGCTTCCGCCGGGCGGAAGGCCGCGCGGGTCTGGCAACACAACGAAGGCCGGCAGGTCATCGGCCTCGCTGCCAAGGCCATACGTCACCCACGATCCCATGCTCGGGAAACCAGGCAGCGTGAATCCGGTATTCATCATGAAGCACGCCGGGCCATGCAGCGCGGTCTTGCTGTGCATCGAGTAGACGAACGCCATTTCATCGACGCACGTCGCGAGCTTGGGAAACAGATCGCTCATCCACAACCCGGATTGACCGTGCTGACGAAACTTCCAGTGACTGCCGCGACAGTTACCTGGCTTCGAAGCGAAAAACTGCAGCTTACCGTCGGGGTCAAATGGAGTTCCGTTCCGCTTCTCGAGTTCCGGTTTGTAATCGTAGGTGTCAACCTGACTCATTCCTCCGGGACAGAAGATCTGGATAACACGGTTCGCCTTGGGAGCATGATGCGGCGCTACGCGACCTTCACCAGCCAGCGTCGCCGTCAGCGCGAGTCCCCCCAGTCCGCCGCCAGCCACCTGGAGAAACTCACGGCGGGAGAGGATCGCTGGCAGGGATTCATTCGAGCAATTCGAGTTGGCGCGAAATTCGTCAGAACTCGACCCAAGGGAATTCAGGCGCCCCCCACGACGGGAAACCAGGCAGCGTGTCGTCGAGCGGGGTTCAATCGACATAAACAAACTCGTTGGAGTTGAAGAGTGATCGGCAGAACGCGAACAATCCGTGTTGCTTGACAAAATCCGTCGCGAGACGAGCTTCTTCGGTGGATGGTCGTCGTCCGAACGCCAATGCAAAGGCGCGCACCACCTGAGGGGCCGCACCACTGCCGGCCTCCTCCGTCAGTCGTTCGGCAAAATAACGAGCCTGCCGGAGCATGAAGTCGTTGTTGTAAAGTGCAAGTGACTGCAGTGGCGTCGTGGTTGTGAGCCTCTTGGGAGTGAAGTTGGCCGGGTCAGGACAGTCGAGCGTCGTGAGGAAGCGATCAGGGGTCGTGCGAACGACATAGCGATAAATGCTCCGCCGCCAGAGTGCAGGCTCGTCGGCGGTGATGTAGGTGTAAATCGGAGCGTAAGCGTCCTGATACGTGAAGCCTTCGTAACCGGGGCCACCGCGTTGGGGATTCAGTTTGCCGCTGACCAATAACACGGAATCGCGAATCGCCTCGGCTTCGATGCGGCGCGGATTCTGCCGCCAAAGCAAGCGGTTGTCGGCGTCGATTTCCGTAG